>CAMYWU010000001.1 GCA_947302895.1 uncultured Clostridia bacterium
GTTCGGTCAATGAGGTCTATGATCTCATGCGCAAATACCGGTTCTATATCACCCACAGCATCAAACTGTTCATCGGTCACGCCCTGCTTGTGCCCCACGGTGTGAATTTGAGCGACATCAAGATCGTATATTCCCATCCCCAGGCGCTTTCGCAGTGCAGCACATTTATCAAAAGCTTTGATATCACGGGGATTAACTATTCAAATACTGCTGCCGCAGCACAATACGTCAGCCAGAGCGATAAAAACAATATTGCCGCAATATGCTCCGAGCAGGCGGCTAAGAAATATGGGCTTAAAATTCTCAGAAAAGGCGTTCAGAATGTTACTAACAACACAACCCGCTTCATAGTTATTTCTAAGGATTTAGTTATTGATGAGGATGCTCAGAAGATTTCTCTTATTTTCTCCGCACCTCATACCACGGGCTCGCTTTACAGAGTTCTCGGCAGATTTTCAATGAGCGGGCTGAATTTAACAAAGCTTGAATCACGCCCCGTTGCAAACGGAAAATTTGATTATCTGTTTTATGTTGATATTCTCGGCAATATTAATGATGAAGAAACAATAGATTTGCTTTGTGCGCTTTATGATGAGCTTGAAGAGTTCACTTTCCTTGGCAATTACCACGAGATTTTGCAGTCTTAAATATTTGGGAGGTGTGGCGTATGAAAAAAGTTAAGCGCCGCCAAACAAATTTAATATCGTTTATAATAGCCCTGGCAACAATAGGACTTCTGATATTTTTATCAATTGTTCTTGCAAATCATACCAAGCTTGAAACGCAGTTCAACGCAGTAACAACCTGGCTTACAAGGGTTGATAATGCGATAGCGAGGCTGGATACGGAAAAGGAAATACTGATTTGTATATTTGCGCTGTATATCGCAAAATGCCAGCTTCCCATCCCCCTCAGCGTTCTTTGTGCAATTTCGGGAATGGTTTTCCCGCTTACCCAGGCGCTTGTTATCAACGCCGTGTTTATGCTTTTCTTCTTTGCTGTTAAGTATTTTGAAGGAATGTGGATAGGCGGCGGCTGGGCAGGAATGATTTTGAATATTAAAAAAATCAAATTCCTAAGAGACTGGATTCAGTTCAAGGGCAACGGAAATCCGTATTTCTTATCGGGAACAAGGCTGATTCCCGTTATCCCCATCGGTATGGTTTCAAAATACTATGGCTCAATGAGATATGATTTTGTATACTACTCTGTTTTAAGCCTTATAGGCTTTGCTCCAAGACTTTATATCTATACAAAGCTTGGCGCAGCATTCACAAATCCATTTTCAACGCAGTTCATTTTGTTGTTGATGATAATAGTCGGCTTCACCGGCATAACAAGCTTGGCATTCAATATCTTTTACGGTATTAAATCAAAGCAAATGACTCAAACGCTGCTTATCTACAGCGCAAAAGAAAAATATAGAATTGTTTTATAGAGGTAGAAAAAATGAAGGTTAAAGAGTTAATCAATGCAATCAACAGCGGCTTAATGGATTTAAATTTAAAAGCCGTTTATGTTAATGATGAAGCAGTTATGGCGCAGAAGCCACGTTATATCGAAACGCTGAATACATTCGGTGAGCTGTTCGGCTTTGAGCGTGAGGTTTTCGTTATGTCCGCTCCCGGCAGAACCGAGGTTTGCGGAAATCATACCGACCATAATCACGGAAAGGTTCTTGCAGCTTCAATCAATCTTGATGCAATTGCAGTTGTTTCAAAAAACGGCGATAATACCATAAGGGTTAAATCAAAGGGTCATAAGATGAATGTTGTTGACCTTTCCGATCTGGAGCCCGATGAAAAGAGATACGGCGATTCAACAACTCTTGTTCAGGGTGTTGCAGCTGGAATTAAGAATTTAGGCTTTGAGGTTAAGGGCTTTGATGCCTGCACAACAAGCGATGTTATGGGCGGTTCGGGACTTTCCTCATCGGCAGCCTTCGAGGTTCTTCTCGGAACAGTTCTTTCATATCTTTATAATGACGGCAAAATCAGCGAGGTTGATATTGCAAAGGTTGCTCAGTACAGCGAAAATGTTTTCTTCGGCAAGCCCTGCGGACTTCTTGACCAGATGGCTGCATCCGTTGGAACCTTCGTTACAATTGATTTTAAATCAACAACCGAGCCCGTTATTAAAAAGGTTAATTTTGATTTTTCAAAATCGGGTCATTCGCTTTGCATTGTTGATACGGGCGGAAGCCATTCCGATTTAACCGATGATTATGCTGCGGTTCGAGGCGAAATGGAATCTGTTGCAAAGGTAATGGGCAAGGATGTTTTAAGAGAAATCAGCTATGAGGATTTCTTTAAGGCAATCCCCTCACTTCAGGGCAAGGTTAACGATAGAGCCATTTTAAGAGCAATTCATTTTTATAATGAAAACAGAAGAGTTGACGAAGCAATCAAATGCCTTGAAAGCGGCGATTTTGAGGGCTTTAAGGATATAATTATTGAATCGGGCAAATCCTCTTATGAGCTTGCTCAGAACGTTTATACACCAAAGAATCCAACCGAGCAGAAGCTTTCTCTTGCACTTGCAGTAAGCGAAGAAATACTTAAAGGCAAGGGCGCTTGGAGAGTTCACGGCGGCGGCTTTGCAGGAACTATTCAGGCTTTTGTTCCGAATGATTTGCTTGCGGAATATAAAGAGGCTATGGAAAGCATTTTCGGCAAGGGCAGATGCTATGTACTTATTATCCGTCCTGTTGGAGGAACCCAGGTTATCTGAGACTTGGCACATATTGAGGAGAATATTGAAAAGTGAAATACATATTTATTATTAACCCGATTGCGGGCAACGACGATAAGGCGAGATTTATGTCGAGAATTAAATCCGCCTTTCGTGAAACCGATGATGAAATGATAATTGAGGAAACTCAGACCAGCGGTGATGCAAAAAGAATTGCTGCAAAATATGCAAATGAATACGGCAGCGATTGCATTGTTGTTGCCTGCGGAGGCGACGGAACCGTTCACGAGGTTGCGGGCGGACTTGCTTTTACCCAAACGCCGATGATGCTTCTTCCCTTCGGAACGGGAAATGATTTTGCAAAAAAGATTTATAACACAAAAAAAGCCGACCTTGAAGAGATAATTTCAAAGTTCGGTTTGTTCAGCGGCAAGCCACAATATGAGGTTAAGCCAATTGATGTTATTGAATACAACGGCGAAATCTGCAACAATGTTATGAGCTTCGGACTCGATACCCTTGTTGCAGCGCTCGGCAAGAGAATGGCTGATAAAGCGCCCTTCCTCGGACATCAGGCGTATAACCTTGCAGTTATGCCGATATTAATGAAATCGCTTCATTATAATATCAGCTACGATCTCACCTGTGTTGATAAAAAAACAGGCGAGGAATATAAAATGCAGGAAGTAAATAAGGATTATGCGCTCTTTGCAATCTGCAATGCGAGCTATTATGGCGGCGGCTTCTGTCCCGCTCCCGATTCAAAGCTTGATGACGGACTGCTTGATTTTGCGCTTGTTAACGGAATGTCGCTCTTTAAAGCGCTTCCGATTATTCCCAAGTATTCAGAGGGAACAGCAAACGAGGAAACCTACCCGGGCATTTTCAACAACGGATATCTTAAATCGGGCAGAATCTGGAGCGAGGATGGTTCACCCCTTCCCGGAAACTGCGACGGAGAGATGTTTGAATACAACGAGGTTAATTTTGCAGTAAAGGAAAAAGCGCTCAAGCTTTGCTTGCTGAAATAAAAAACAATTTGAAGACCTTTTAAAACACCAAAAAACCCACGGATTCAATGTCCGTGGGGTTTTTCATTCATAAACGTATTAGCTGCGGTGCGTCGAGGACGCCGCACCCTACATTATTTGCCCTTGCTATCGTAATACTGCAAAACCGAGGTCGATTACTCCTGAAAGAATACGGGAGGTCTTATGCATTCCGAGGGTTTCGGTCAGCCAAAGAATCATAAGCGCAATTAAAATTGCAATTATCATTGCTTCCTTGCTCATTTATTTTCCTCCTTAATATTATCTTATATTTATTATAATCATATTATTAATAGAAATCAATAGAAAATTATGATAATTTATGTTGAAAAATGCAGGGAGTTGATATATAATGATAACAACATTTTATAATGGGGTAGTTTTGATATGGACTTAATTACGCTAAAGACTTCTATTGTTCCTGATACATCACCTGCGTTTACCTCAACGGTTGTTGTTGCAGGATTTTTAGTGGTTTTGCTTATATTGACCATTTTGATAATAGTTTTCAGCTTGTTTTCAAAAACAATGTCGAAAACTCAGAACAAAAAAGGAAAAAAGAAAGTTGAGAAGGCTATTATGACTGAAGATTTAAAGGTTGTTTCTCCTTTTGCACAGGCTAATCCAACACCTGCAATGCCCGTTGCAACAGCTCCTGCTCCCCGGATTCAACAGGGAGTCAGCGAGGAAATAGTTGCGGCAATTTCGGCAGCAGTTTATATGATGGAGGGCGAAAACGCTGTTATCACAAGCATTAAGCCGCTCCGCAAAAACCCGATTAATACAAGAAATCCCTGGGCGATGGCGGCAATTGTTCAGAACACTAAGCCCTTCTAGGAGGATTTTCCATGGAAGTATTACAAGGCATTTTTGAAGTTTTAAAAAGCATATGGTTAAATAGCGGATATGCTTTTTTCTTCAACGGTGAAGGCTATAAAAACTTAATAATGCTTTTATTTGCCTTCTTATTCCTATGGCTCGGAATAAAGAAAGGCTTTGAGCCGCTTTTGATGATACCGATTGCATTCGGAATGCTGCTTGCAAATCTCCCGGGCGCAAATCTTGCGGTGCAATACCATGACTTGCAGGGCTTTATTGATTTGCTTGCAGGAAGATTAAGCGATGCCTCGGGGCATGTTTTAACGCCGGGATTAATGGATTTTCTCTATTTCGGGGTTAAGGCAGGAATATATCCGCCGTTGATATTCCTCGGAATTGGCGCAATGACAGATTTTACCTCGCTTATCGCACGCCCGAGTTCTCTCATCCTCGGCGCCGCAGCTCAGCTTGGTATTTTCGTTGCATATATTATTGCCATAACACTCGGATTTTTGCCGAATGAAGCAGGCTCAATTGCTATTATCGGCGGTGCGGACGGCCCCACAGCGATTTTTGTAACCTCAAAGCTCGCTCCCCATATGCTCGGTCCCATTGCCGTTGCGGCATATTCATATATGGCGCTTGTTCCCGTTATTCAGCCGCCTATTATGAGAATGCTTACAACAAAAAAAGAGCGAAGCGTTGTTATGGAAAACCTTCGCCCTGTTTCAAAAACTGAAAAAATACTCTTCCCGATAATGGTAACAATTTTCGTTTCTCTGTTCTTGCCCGATGCGGCAACTCTTGTTGGTATGCTCATGCTCGGCAATCTTCTTAAGGAAAGCGGAAGAACGGAAAGAATTGCAAAGGCCGCTCAGAATGAATTGATGAATATTGTAACAATTCTTCTTGGCTTATCCGTTGGCGCAACAACCTCGGCTCAGGCATTTTTGAACTGGAATACAATAAAGATTGTTATTCTCGGTCTTGTTGCCTTTGCTTTCGGAACAGCGGGCGGAACCCTTTTCGGAAAGCTTATGTATATTCTTACAAAGGGCAAGGTAAATCCGCTTATCGGCTCTGCAGGTGTTTCGGCAGTTCCGATGGCAGCCCGTGTTTCCCAGAAGGAAGGTCAGAGGGAGAATCCTTCAAACTTTCTTCTTATGCATGCCATGGGTCCGAATGTTTCGGGCGTTATCGGCTCCGCAGTTGCAGCAGGTATTTTATTAACACTTTTAGGATAAAAAATGTAGGGGAGGGTCTCCGTGCCCTCCCGATTTTAATGTTTAAGGAATTGATATGAACAAAGACGCAGTTAAACCGAATATTCAGCAGCAGAAGGTTATTGATGCTGTTGACGGTCCTGTTCTTGTTGTTGCAGGCGCAGGAACGGGCAAAACCGCAACAATAGTTAAGCGAATAGAGAATATTCTGAACCAGGGCTATGCAAATGCCTGGCAGGTGCTTGCCATAACCTTTACGAATAAGGCGGCAGGCGAGCTTAAGCAAAGACTTCTTGATACCGTTGGCGATGAGGCAAACGATATTTGGGCTCACACCTTTCATTCAATGTGCGCAAGAATGCTCCGCCGATTCGGCGACAGGCTCGGCTATTCCCAGCATTTTACAATCTATGATACGGACGACCAGAAGCGTGTTATGAAGCGTGTTCAGAAGAGCCTGGGAATTGAGGATAAATTCCTCAACCATCGCTCAATTCTTGCCGAAATCAGCCACGCAAAGGATAGTCTTATCGACCCCCGTGAATATAAGGCAGGAACCGTAAACGATTTTCGCAAGGCAAAAATTGCCCAGTGCTACGAGGAATACCAAAAAGAGCTTCTCAATTCAGACGCAATGGATTTTGATGATATGATTTTCAACACCGTGCGCCTTCTCAAAGAGAACGAGGATGTTTTGCAGCTCTATCAGCACCAGTTTAAATATATAATTGTTGACGAGTATCAGGATACGAGCTATGCTCAGTATGTTTTAACCTATCTGCTTGCAGGCGAGTATCATAATATCTGTGTTGTCGGGGATGACGACCAGAGTATTTACCGCTTCCGTGGCGCAACCATTGAAAACATTATGCGTTTCAGGGAGCGCTATGAAAAAGAGGGACTCAGGGTTATTCAGCTTGAGCTTGCTGAAAACTACCGCTCAAAGCAAAACATACTTGATGCGGCTAATTCCGTTATTAAAAACAATAAAACACGCCTTGCCGAAAAGCATCTTAAATCATATACTCATCAGGATGGCGAAAGGGTTGTTTTATACACCGCCGCAAGCGAAACGGATGAAGCGCAGTTCATTATCGATGAGATAAATGAAAACGTTAAAAACGGCAGAAGCTATCGGGACCACGCTGTTTTATACCGTATGAATGCCCAGTCGAGAAACATAGAAATTATGCTTGCAAAATCGGGCATTTCATATAAGATTATCGGCGGAAACCGATTCTTTGACCGCAAGGAAATCAAGGATATAATTTCATATTTTGCGCTTATCAGCAATACTGCGGATAATGTTCGTCTGCAAAGGATTATCAACACTCCCAAGCGTGGAATAGGCGATACAATGTTCAGCTATATCCTCGAAATTGCCTCACTCAACCGTATGAGCGCATTCGAGGTTTGCGAGCATGCGGATGAGTTTTCAAAAACCCAGCGCAGCGCCGCAAAACTAAAGGATTTCTGCGAGCTCATCAGGCATTTTCAGACCTGTCTTGAGGATGGTATGAGCGTTAATGATTTGCTCCAGGAGATTCTTGAAAAAACGGCGTATTTTGATTATCTTGATGAGGAAGACCCGACTAAAGCGGACGACAGAAAGAACAACGTAAACGAGCTTTCAACAATGCTGATTAAATATCAGGAGGAGGAAGAGAGTTTTTCGCTTACGGATTTTCTTGAGGATGTTGCCCTTGTTTCGGATATTGATTCATATAACGAGGATGACGACTGCGTTGTTTTGATGACTCTTCATTCGGCAAAGGGACTTGAATTTCCCGTTGTTTTCATTCCCGGACTTGAGGAGGGAATATTCCCAGGCAATCAGAGCCTTTACAGCGAGGAGGAGCTTGAAGAGGAGCGCCGCCTTGCCTATGTTGGTATAACAAGGGCAAAGGAAAAGCTCTATCTTATCAATGCCCGCCAGAGAATGCTTTACGGAACAACCAACCGAAACGCTCTTTCAAGATTTGTTAAGGAAATTCCTCAGGATATAACCGAGGATAAAACGGTTTATCAGCAAAAAAGTTATTATTCACCGTCGGGCTTTGAGCCGGATAATGATTATTATAGCTTCGGAACTCCTAAAAAAGACCATATGTACAGTCGTTCAAGACAAATCGGCGACCCGAAGCAAAGTTCATCTGCGGCGCACAGCTTCGGTCAGACAGGCGGCGCAAGCGCACCCTCAGGCGTTACATATGCAGTTGGCGATACTGTTCGCCATAAGAGCTTTGGAACGGGCGTTATTCTTTCAACCCAGCCGATGGGCAACGACGTTCTTCTTGAGGTTGCTTTTGACAAAGCAGGAACGAAGAAATTAATGGCTAACTTTGCTAAGCTGGAGAAGCTTTAAAACGTTCCCTTAACAGCACACGGGGACTCGTCAGAACACACTGCGTGATTGAAATATATTTCTCTTAGTAATTTGAAGTGAGAAATATATTAATAATCACTCCGAATGTTCTTCCTCTCAGCTTCGGTACAAGTATCCGAAGCTGTATACAAATCAAAATGCAAAACATTTTGATTTGAGAGGATAAACATATGTAGCGATTCATAGTATTTTGCTCGCAAAATGCTTCAATCGCGTAATATGTTTGGACGAGCGAACGAATAGACGTTACCGCAACACTTCACTAACGGCAAAAAACAATTAACAAATATAACACTCCTTCATAGAATGGATTGAAGATACATCTTCAAAAAATTCTGTGAAGGAGTAATATTATGTCCGATGTTCCTATTATCGATAATAGCGAGAGAAGAATAAATGAAACAGTATGCATCGACACAAAACGAATCTTTGATTCCTGCGTAAGCAAGGATTGTCTTGAGGATTTAAGAATAACCTTTTTCGGCAATTCTCAAAGACTTGTTGACGATGCGGTAACCGTTAAAACAAGGGATGCAAGCGTTACAGCGGTCAGCATTGATGTTGATGAGGTTCCTTTCAACAGGGGATACTACAGTGTAGACATAACCTTCTATTTTAAACTGAGATTTGATACTTATTCCGCCCCCTGCACAACTCCCCAGATTGCCGTTGGCTATACGAGCTTCAACAAAAAATGCATTCTTTTCGGCTCCGAGGGCAATGTTAAAATCTTTACCTCTGATGCGGCAACCGATAATCTTGAATGCCCCGAAGCTCCGCAGTATACCAACCCGAATGCAAAGGTTCAGTGTGTTGACCCCGTTGTTCTTTCAACCGATATAATTGACGTTTGCGAGTGCCCGATACCCTATGCAACCTCGTTCCCGCAAAGCGTTCTTCAGAATATCGGCGATGCAACGATTTTTGCAAATCCAAGCAAGGCTGTTCTTGTAACTCTCGGTCTGTTTTCAATTGTTCAGATGGAGCGTGATTGCCAGATTCTTATCCCTGCATACGATTATTGCATTCCCGAAAGAGAGTGCGAATGCTCAACCCAGGACCCCTGCGAAACCTTCAGGGATATTGAATTCCCCGTTGAGGAATTCTTCCCGAGCGAGAGGGAAGAGGGAAATCCAACCTGCTGCGGAGAGAATAATTAGTGCGTAATGCAAAGTGCATAGTTCAACACATAAAAAGAAAAACGGCTTTAGCCGTTTTTCTTTTTGTCAAATACGGGATACATTCTTCTGTATAGCGCATTTATTTGCTTGAAATATTCTGTATCAACATTGTCAATTGTATCCGCAGATGTTCTGAAACGCCAGTTTTTATCGGGCACTCCGGGGGTATTCATTCTTGCGTCCGAGCCGAAGCCGCACATATCCTGAAGCGGAATGATTGCAACGTTTGAAGAGCTCTTCCAGACCGCCTCGATAATCTTTCTGCACGAGGCTGAACGGTAGCCGCCCTCGCCCCAGTTATCGCCTGAAAAGCCGCAGTATTGCAGGGCAAAACGGCGTTCATCCTCGCTTGCTTCCCATAGCCAGCCGAGCAGGGTATTATTGTCGTGGGTGCCAACGTAATTAATTGAATTCTGCGTTGCGTTATGGGGGAGATGTGAGGAATCCGAGCCTGGGTCAAAGGCAAACTGAACAACTTTCATTCCCATAAGCTGAGTATCCTCAAGAAGCTGAATAACATCCTCGCCGAAAACGCCCAAATCCTCGGCGATAATCGGTGCATCATTTCCGAAGGCTTCAAAGATTTTGCCAAAGAAATCCATTCGGGGACCGTCTATCCATTCGCCAACCTTTGCTGTTTTGCTCTCGGCAGGAATTGCCCAGTAGGAAGCAAAGGCACGGAAGTGGTCTATGCGAACAATATCATATGTTTTAAGCGCCTGGGAAAGACGGGAAATCCACCAGGAATAGCCGTCTTTTTTCATCTTTTTCCAGTCGTAAATCGGGTTGCCCCAGAGCTGACCGTCCTCGGAAAAATAATCGGGCGGAACGCCTGCAACCTTCTCAACTTTAAGCGTTTTTTCATCGATTAAAAACATCGGAAGATTGCTCCAGACATCAACGCTGTCCATAGCAACATAAATTGGCATATCGCCAATAACGGCAACGCCTTTTTTATTTGCATACGCCTTTATTTTATTCCATTGCTTAAAGAAAACAAACTGAACGAATTTCCAGAATGCAGCGTCTTCCTCATAGGTGAAAACATCCTTGATGCAATCAAAATATCTTGCGTGGTTTTCGCTCCATTCCCACCAGGGCCTGAAGTCCTCTTTTTCCTTAACAGCCATATAAACCGCATAGTCCGTGAGCCAGTCGTTTTCAAGCTCAAATTCCTTGATTTCGGCAGCTGTTTCGCTGTTGATATTAAGAAATGCCTTACGAAGCGTTTTGAGCCTTTTTTCTGCTGCAAATTCGTATGCAGCGGTGTATGGAGAGCCGTCGTATATGTTTTCTCTTAAGTCGTTCTCGTCAATAAGCCCCATATCCCTGAGTCCCTGAGGATTTATATAGAGATAGTTTCCTGCAAATGCGCTCGGGGAGCAGTAGGGGGAATTTGCGCCGTCTATCGGATTGAATGGCAAAACCTGCCAGTAGGAAAAGCCCATATCCGAAATTCGGTCGATGAAATGTTTTATATTATCATCGAAAACGCCAACGCCGTAGGGCGAGGGCATTGAGCTTATATGTAAAAGAACGCCTGAGCCTCTTTGCTTAAGCAAATTTTTCACCTCATTATTATGTTAAATCACTAAATTATGATACCATTTAATTAATTAAAAATCAATAAGCATTAGTCAATTTATATATAATATATTACTAAAAAGTTTCTAATATTTAATATTTTATATATTGAATGTAATATTGCTATTTGATATAATATTGCAGAATGGGTTATTCTATATATGCGCTTTTTTGCGTATATTCGGGGCAGGTGATTTAAGTGGCTGAAAAATCAAAAATTGTTGATAGCGCCGAGCTTGAAAAGCAGCGTGATTATTCATCAAAAATAACAAGTATTCTTCAAAGCCGCTATACCCAGCAGCCCCTTGCCTGCGTTGTTACCTACGGTTGCCAGCAGAATGTTGCCGATAGCGAAAAGATAAAGGGAATGCTTTCGGTTATGGGCTATGGCTTTACCGAGGAGAGAACCAAGGCGAAGCTGATTATTTTCAACACCTGTGCTGTTCGTGAACACGCTGAAGACAGAGTTTTCGGAAATGTCGGAGCGCTTAAAAAATACAAGCTTGCAAATCCCGATGTTATAATTGCCCTTTGCGGCTGTATGATGCAGCAAAAGCATATCGCAGATAAAATCAGGGAATCGTTTCAGTTTGTTGATTTGGTTTTCGGAACCCATGTTGTTCACAAGCTCCCCGAACTGCTTTTTAAAGCCTTAACCCAGAGGAAGAGAGTTTTTGAGCTTCCCGATATCGACGGCGTTATTGCCGAGGGGCTTCCCGTTAAGAGGGATAACGATAAAAAAGCATGGCTGCCGATTATGTATGGCTGCAACAACTTCTGCTCCTACTGTATTGTTCCCTACGTTCGAGGAAGGGAACGCAGCAGGCAGGTTCAGGATGTTGTTAACGAATTCAAGCAGCTCGTTTCTGAGGGCTATAAGGAAATAACCCTTCTCGGTCAGAATGTTAATTCCTACGGCAAGGACCTTGAACCGAGGGTAAGCTTTGCTCAGCTGCTAAGAATGCTCAGCGCTCTTGAAGGCGATTTCCGTATTCGTTTTATGACCAGTCATCCAAAGGACTGCACAAGGGAGCTTCTTGAAACAATGGCGTCCTGTGAAAAGGTTGCAAAGCATCTTCATCTTCCGTTCCAGAGCGGAAACAACAGAGTGCTTAAAGCTATGAACAGGTGTTATACAAGGGAGAGTTATCTTGAACTTATCAACTATGCCAAAGAGCTTATGGGCGATGAGCTTTCAATAACAAGCGATATAATAGTCGGTTTCCCAGGTGAAACCTATGAGGAGTTTGAGGATACCTATTCTCTTGTTGAAGAGCTCGGAGCAACAAGCCTGTTTACTTTCATTTATTCCCCGAGAGTCGGAACTCCTGCCGCAAAGCTTGACGACCCGATAAGCTATGATGAAAAATCAAAGTGGCTGCGTGAGCTTCTTGCGCTTCAGGAAACAATCTCGGCAAAGCAAATGGCGCTTCACTCAGGCAAAACCTTTAAGTGCTTCGTATACGGGAAGGGAAAAACATGCGATAATTATCTTGCCGCAAGAACAGACGGCAATTTGATTATAGAATTTGAGGGAGACGAAGGGCTCATCGGCTCCTTCCGGAATATCAAGGTAACAGAGCCGCTCACCTATGTTTTACTGGGCGAGCTTGTAAAATAATATAACAAACAAGGAGAACAAAATTATGAGTTTAGAATCAGTACTCAGAGAACTTGGAAAAGAAATTCAGAAGGACGAGCGCTTTGCCGCTCTCAAGGCTGCAGCAGCAGTTAACGATGCAAACGAAGACCTCCAGAAGCAGATGCAGGAGCTTCAGCTTATTTCGCTTAAGTATCAGCAGGAAATGCAGAAGGGCGAGGAAGCAAGCCAGGAGAGAATCACAGAGCTCCAGGGCGAATACCAGAGCGTATATAACGACATTATGTCAACAGAGAGCATGCAGAAATACTCAGAAGCTGCTTCTGAAATGGAGCAGATGGCTCAGTATATCAGCGGTATGATCGGCTTATTCTTTGACGGACAGGACCCTGAAACCTGCGAGCTTCCGCCTCAGGATTGTACACATGATTGCTCCACCTGCGGAGGCTGCCACTAATTTTGGAGATCTTTTGGCTAGCTTGGCTCTTTAAGGCTTGCGCGACCACAAAGGTCAGCGCTGTGCCTGAAAAAACCAATCTCATCCAAAATCTCAACCAAAATTCTTAGCAACACTATTATTAAAATTTTGAAAGGAGGGGGAATGAAATGGCTAAACAGGGTGAGCTTTCCCCGATGATGAAGCAATACTTTCAAATAAAGAAGGATTACCCCGGCGTTATTTTATTCTTCCGCCTCGGTGATTTCTACGAAATGTTTTTTGATGATGCAAAAACTGCCTCGAAGGAGCTTGATCTGGTTCTTACGGGCAGGGATTGCGGTCAGGAGGAGAGAGCTCCTATGTGCGGAGTTCCTTTCCACAGCGCAGACAGCTATATTGCAAAGCTCGTATCCCGAGGATACAAGGTTGCAATCTGCGAACAGACCGAGGACCCGAAAGCCGCAAAGGGCATCGTTAAAAGAGACGTTATAAGAGTTATAACTCCGGGAACGGTTATCGAAAGCAACATCCTTGAAGATGGAGTTAATAATTATCTTTGCTCAATCTGCAAGGGCGATAATGAAACGGGTATGTGCTTTGCGGATGTTTCAACGGGTGAGTTTCATATAACCGTTATAAACGGCGAAAACGAGGAAGAAAAGATTATAAATCAGCTTTCAACCTATTCGCCAAAAGAAATCATTGTTAATTCTGCGGCGTCTGCGCTTGATAACGTTCAGCGCTTTGCCTCGGTTCGCCTTTCCTCATCATTTGAAAAGCTTGAGGATGAGAACTTCGATTTCAATAATGCAACCGAGCTTATACTCCAGACCATAAGCAAGGAGGAAATCTCCTCCCTCGGTATTGGTCATAGCAAGGCTGCGGTAAGTGCGCTCGGTGCAGTTATCTCGTATCTTCGCAATACACAGAAAACAGACAGAATTGAAGCGCCAAGCGAGCTTGATTTTTATGATAAAGACGATTTTATGTCGCTTGATATCAGCGCAAGAAGAAATCTTGAGCTGACAAAATCAATGATGAGCGGAGATAAAAAGCATTCGCTTCTCTGGGTTGTTGATAAAACAAAAACTGCAATGGGAAAAAGAATGCTCCGTTCGTGGATTGAAAGACCGCTTGTTAACGTAACCAAAATAACAAAGCGCCAGAACGCTGTTGCAGAGCTTTTCGATAACGAGCTTCTCAGGGACGACCTCAGAGAAGCGCTGACGGGAATAAACGATATTGAAAGGTTGCTTTCAAGAATTGCATATTCAACTGCAAATGCAAAGGAGCTGAGGTCGCTTTCCTCGGCTATCGAGCATTTCCCGATTATCAAAAACAGACTTGAAAACACCTCCTCTTCAATGATTTGCTCGAGGATGTTAAATCGCTGATAGACAGCGCAATTGTTGATGAGCCCCCGTTCAGTCTTCGTGAGGGCGGACTTATCAGAAAAGGCTTCAATGCCGAAATTGATGAGCTGAATGATATAGTCGGCGGAGGTACAAGCCTTCTTGCCGATATTGAAGCAAGAGGAAAGGAAAAAACGGGCATACCAAAGCTCCGTGTTTCATATAACAAGGTTTTCGGCTACTTTATTGAGGTAACAAATTCATATCTTGATTTAGTTCCCGAGGACTACATAAGAAAACAAACACTGACAAACTGCGAGCGTTTCATAACCCAGGAGCTCAAGGAGCTTGAGGGCAAGGTTCTCGGCGCAAAGGAGCGCCTTGTTTCCCTTGAATATGAAACCTTTGCAACAATAAGAAATCAGATAGCGGGAGAGGCTATGCGTGTTCAGAAAACCGCACAGGCTCTTGCAACACTGGATGTTTTTGCCTCCCTTGCCCAGACAGCGTATGAAAACAACTACTGCTGTCCGAGCATAACAAACGATGGAGTTATTGATATTAAGGACGGACGTCATCCCGTTGTTGAAACCCTGCTTGATAATGCAGTATTTGTTCCAAACGATACACTGCTTGATAACAATAAAAACCGCTGTTCAATAATCACGGGTCCGAATATGGCGGGTAAGTCAACCTATATGCGCCAGATTGCGCTTATAACCCTTCTTGCCCAGATTGGCTCGTTTGTTCCTGCAAAGAGCGCAAGGATATGCGTTGTTGACGCTATATTTACAAGAGTCGGAGCTTCCGACGACCTTGCAACAGGACAGTCAACCTTTATGGTTGAGATGAACGAGGTTTCATACATCATTAAAAATGCAACTGAAAACTCGCTGATTATTCTCGACGAGATAGGCAGAGGAACATCAACCTTCGACGGTATGAGTATTGCAAGGGCGGTGCTCGAATACGTTGTTAAGAAAAAAACGCTTGGCGCAAAAACTCTTTTTGCAACTCATTACCATGAGCTTACCGCAATGGAGGGAATGCTCGACGGCGTTAACAACTATTCAATTGCCGTTAAGAAGAGGGGCGATGATATAACCTTCCTTCGCAGAATTGTTCGCGGCGGCGCCGACCAGAGCTTCGGTATTGAGGTTGCAAAGCTTGCAGGAATACCAGGCAGCGTTATAAAGCGTGCAAAGGTTATTCTCAAAGAGCTTGAATCAAATAAAATTGAAATAGAATTCAAATCCGATGAGGCTCTTATTGAAGAGGACGAAACGGATATTCAATATAACTTTAAAACAAATTCAACCGATGATATTCTTGAGCTTATCAAAACGGTTGATGTAAACACTTTAACGCCGATAGAGGCAATGCAAACTCTATACGACCTTAAAAAGAAAGTTGAAGAATTATAATCGGGTGTGGGCAGAGCCCGCCCGAAACTCTTCACTTTTCACTCTTAACTTTTAACTCATTAACAAGGAGGTGAGGGGAATGCCGGAAATAAACATACTGCCAAAGGAAGTCTATCAGCTGATTGCAGCGGGAGAGGTTGTTGAGCGCCCCTCGTCGATTGTTAAGGAAATGATAGAAAACTCCGTTGATGCAGGTGCAAAGAATATAACCGTTGAAATCAAAAACGGAGGAATAACATATATCCGCATAACCGATGACGGCTGCGGAATCGCAAAAAGCGAAATCAAAAAAGTTTTTGTATCCCACGCAACAAGCAAGATAAAAAGCGGCGAGGATTTAAATTCCATTTCAACCCTCGGCTTTAGGGGCGAGGCAATGGCTTCAATTGCGGCTGTTTCAAGGGTTGAGCTTTTAAGCAGGGAAAAGGGCGCCCCGCTCGGAACAAGATATGAAATCGCAGGCGGCGAGGAAATTGATTTTTCCGAAGCAGGATGTCCCGAGGGAACAACTATTGTTGTTCGTGATATTTTCTTCAACACTCCTGCGAGAATGAAGTTTCTCAAGAAGGATGTAACCGAGGGCAATTCGGTTGCAGGCGTTGTTGACAGAATGGCTATAAGCCATCCTGAAATTTCCTTCAGATTTATCAGGGACGGTAAGCAAACCCTCATTACCTCGGGCAACGGCGAACTTAAAAGCGCTGTTTATTCGGTTTTCGGCAAGGAGTTTTCCTCCTCACTTATCGAGGTTGATTATTCCGTAAACAATATGAGAATAAGCGGTGTTGTAACAAAACCGAGCGCTTCAAGAAAAAGCAGGGCAATGCAGTTCTTCTTTATAAACTCACGCCTTGTTAAATGCCAGACTGCTATGGCTGCGCTCGAGCAGGCATATAAAAACTCAATTATGGTTGGGAAATTCCCCGGCTGTGTTTTGAATATTGAATGTGATACATCATTTGTTGATGTTAACGTTCACCCTGCAAAAATCGAGGTGCGTTTTGCAAACGAGCGCCCCGTTTTCGAGCTTGTTTATTACGGAGTTAAATCCGCAATTGAGCAGGGCGATACTCCAAAGGAGATTGTTTTTGAAAACAAGCCCTCATTCTCAACTGCAAGCGGAAGGCTTGATATATTCAAAAGAAATGAGGATAAGCCCCGGCAAATGGAGTTCAGGCAGAAGAGCAACCCCGAAAACTTCTGGGAGGTTGCCTCTCCGAAGCAGGAATATAAAACCTCAAAGAGCTTTGAGCAAAACAAAGAGGTTTATGAAAAAACGCTTGATGAAGCTAAGAGCTTTGAGGAAGAAAAAAATGAAGCTCCTGCAATTGAGGAGCCTGAAATTGAAGCGCCGAAGGTTGAAATACCCGATTTCAGAGTTATCGGCGAAGCGTTTAAAACCTACATAATTGTTGAAATTGATAATGCGCTTTATCTCATTGATAAACATGCGGCACACGAAAGAATGAATTTTGAAAAGCTCAAAAGCAGCACTCAGATTAATTCCCAGGTGCTTCTTGCTCCCGTTGCGGTTCGTTTATCAAAGGATGAATACAATGCTGTTTGCTCAAATCTTGAGCTTTATAAAAAATGCGGTTTTCTTGTTGAAGATTTCGGAGATTCAAGCGTTATTGTCCGTGAATGTCCGTCGATGCTCAGCGGCGAGGATATCGAGGATTTAATCTGCGAAACCGCAGGCAAGCTGCTTGAGGGCAAAACCGATATAACCCCTGAGCGGATGGATTGGATTTTTCATTCAACCTCGTGCAGAGCGGCTGTTAAGGCAGGGGATTATACCTCTCCCTATGAAAGAGAGCTCTTTGTTAAAAAGCTTCTTTCAATGCCGAATATAAGATACTGCCCCCACGGCAGACCCGTTATGATAAAAATGACGAAATATGAAATTGAAAAGCTCTTCGGAAGGTCTTAATATGGAGAAGATTAAGATTATCTGTGTTGTCGGACCAACCGCCTCGGGCAAAACCTCGCTTTCGGTTGAGCTTGCAAAGCGCTTTGGCGGCGAGATTATTTCTGCTGATTCAATGCAGGTGTATAAAGGAATGCCAATTGCAACTGCGGCGGCAACCGAGGAGGAAAAGCAGGGAGTGCCCCACTATTTTGTTGAGTTTCTTGATGCAAGCGAAAGCTTTTCGGTTGCTCAGTTCATAACTCTTGCAAAGGATAAGGCTTTTGAGATTGCTCAAAGGGGCAATGTTCCGATTATTGCCGGCGGAACAGGGTTCTTTATAGACAGCTTAGTTAACAACATAACCTTCAGTGAGGTAGGAATTGATGAAACACTCAGAAAAAGACTCGAACAAAAAACAGACGACGAGCTTTACTCAATGCTTATCGAAGTTGATGAAGGCGCTGCTAAAGATATTCATAAAAAAAATCGAAAAAGAGTTATTAGGGCATTGGAGCTTTATTTTGGAGGCACCTCAAAAACTCAGCAAAATGAGGAGTCAAAAAAAATAGAAAGCCCGTTTGAAGCGCTTTACATAGGAATCAATTATAAAAACAGGGAGCTGCTCTATGAGCGCATAAACAAGCGTGTTGATATTATGGCTCAGAGCGGACTTATTGAGGAAGCAAAGGAAATGCTTTCAAGGGAGGGTTCAACCTCCGCTCAGGCAATAGGTCATAAGGAGCTTAAGCCGTATTTTGAGGGAAGCATAACCCTTGATGAAGCGCTTGATAAAATCAAACAGGAAAGCCGAAGGTATGCAAAACGCCAGCTTACCTGGTTCAGAAGAAATGATAAAATAAACTGGCTCTATGCCGATGAATTGCAGGGAAACGAGCTTGTTGAGAAAGCCTGCGGGCTTGTTGAAGAATTTTTAAAATAAAGTGAAAGGAGTTTTGATATGAAGATGAAAAAAGATACAATTGCAATAATTATCGCAGTTGTTCTTGTTTTTGCATATATTTTCTATCAGTGTTATTCGGTTTTGCATATAACCTTTGAAACCGAAACTGCGCTTCTTTCAACAGTCTATGAGAAAATAGACACAACGGCGCTTGTTGTCCGTGATGAACATACCATAAGCGCCGAGGCAAACAAGGTAACTGTTCCGTGCTTATCCGACGGGGATAAAATCAATGTCGGCGGAAATATTGCAATGACCTTTTCCTCAAACGAGGCGGCAAGCAATTATTCAAAATACCTTGATTTGCAAAACGACCTTAAATATTATGAAAACCTTGAATCCCAGACAGTTGGCCAGGCGGCAAGCGTTGAATCGATTAACAGCGAAATTGACGAAAACGTAAACACCTTCGTAAGGAGTGCTGCAACGGGAAATGCTCAGAGCCTTGACGACTGCGCTTCACAGCTTGGCGACAGTATTTTGCGCCGCCAGATGATAATCGGCGAAAATGTTGATTTGATTTCAATCATTCAGGATTTGAGAAAGAAAACCCAGAGCTTTTCCTCATCAAAGCCCGATAAATTCATAACAACCAATGAATCGGGAATCTTTTCAAGCTATACCGACGGTTTTGAAAGCCTTGTTGATTATAAAAAGGTTAAGGATATCAGTATTGATGAAATAAATGGCGCAATTAAAGAGGTTTCCTCTTCAAAGGAAAAAACCTCGGATTATTTCGGAAAGCTCATAACAAGCTATGCGTGGTATTTTGTCTGCGTTGTTGACAGCGATTCCGTGCTTAATCTTGAAAACGGACAGAAGGTTCAGGTTGCACTGAAAAATAACGACAGGGATGTTTTCACCGTTCAGATAATAAGCGGTGCAGAGCCGAAGGCGGGCGAAAAGCAAACGGCGCTTGTTATGAAATCAAGCGTTATGAACTCAAAGCTTGCTTCGCTCAGAAAAGAGGATATTGAAATAAGAACAAAGTCGCTCGAGGGAATAAAGGCGCCAGCCTCGGCGCTCCACGTTTCCGAGGGCAAAAAGGGCGTTTACGTTCTTGTTTCAAGCCAGGTTAAGTTCAGAGAAGCCGAGATTGTTTATTCGGAGGGTGATTGGGTGCTGCTTACCTACGACCCCGATTCACCGAATTCCATCAGGCTTTACGATAGAATAATAACGCAGGGAAAGGAGCTTGAGGATGGAAAGGTTTATACCTGATGAAAAACGCATTGAGCAAACGATTGATAACTACAGGCGGGTTAAAAATCAGGTTGCCGAGGCGGCAATCAAGGCAAACAGAAACCCCGATGATGTTCGCCTGATGTGCGTTACCAAAACAGTTGAAGCCGAGTATATAAATCCCGTGCTTGATATGGGAGCGGATTTAATCGGCGAAAACAGGGTTCAGGAATTTCTTGGCAAAAAGGATGCCCTGCATCTTGAAAGGGTTGAAAAACACCTCATAGGTCATTTGCAGAGCAATAAGGCAAA
Organism: uncultured Clostridia bacterium; assembly: GCA_947302895.1. Classification (GTDB taxonomy): domain Bacteria; phylum Bacillota; class Clostridia; order Oscillospirales; family Acutalibacteraceae; genus Eubacterium_R. The sequence goes on from CAMYWU010000001.1 coordinate 20,113, forward strand.
GCAGATTGTCGGCGAGGTTGATATGATTGAATCGGTTGATTCAATCAAGCTTGCAAAGGAAATCAGCAGGCAATCCGTTATTAAAGAGGTTAATACAAATATTCTTGTTGAGGTTAATGTCGGCAAGGAGGAAAGCAAGAGCGGAATATTCATTGAAGGGCTTGAGGAGCTGCTTTATCAGATAGCCGAGCTTCCGAATATAAGGGTTAAGGGCTTGATGACAATTCCTCCGATTTGCGATGAAAACGAAGCAAGAAGGTATTTTGCATCAATGTTTAAATCCTTTGTTGACATTAAAGATAAAAGAATGGATAATATTGATATGGAAATTCTCTCGATGGGAATGAGCGGTGATTATGAAAGCGCCATTGCCGAGGGTTCAAATATAGTAAGAGTTGGCTCCGCAATATTCGGAGCAAGAAAATATTTTTAAAAATGTGAGGTAGAAAAGATGGGATTTTTTGATAAGGTTAAGGATATTTTAAACGAAGACGACGATAGCGATTTTGAAGAATTCTATGATGATGGCGCATCATCATTCAACAGAGCTTCAAGAAGCAGCAAGGCTGTTGAGCCCCCTGTTTACGAAAAGGAGGAGCGCACCTCAGAGCGTTCTGCACGCCGTCAGAAGAGCGATAAGGTTGTTAATATCAACACAACCGCTCAGTTTCAGGTTGTTCTTGTTAAGCCTGAAAGATATGAGGAGGCTGCTGCTATTGCAGACCATTTAAACACAAAGCGCTCCGTTGTGCTCAATCTTGAAAGCACAAACAGGGATATTGCAAGAAGACTTCTTGACTTTCTTTCGGGCGTTGCTTATGCAAATAATTTTGGAGGAGAATATATTATGATAAGCGCAAACGATTTAAGAAACACAAAATTTTCACCCGAGCAAAACGGATATAATGTTGACGAGGTAAACGCTGCACTCAGCGAAGCAGCAGAAACCATCGAAGGCTATATCAACGAAAATAAAGAGCTCTATCGCAAAATGGAGCTTCTTGCAAAGAAGATTGAGGAATACAGAGAGGAAGAGGATTCAATCAAATCCGCTCTCATAACAGCTCAGAAGATGGCTGATAAGCTTGAAAAGGAGAGCAAGGAAACTGCTGCTCAGCTTATTGACGAAAGCAACTCAACAGCTGAAAAAACCATCGCTGAGGCTAATGAAAATGCAGAAAAAATCGTTGGCGAGGCAAGAGCTTTCTCTTCAAATCTTATCAACGAAAAAACTCAGGAAGCAGATTCAATTATAGTTGATGCCGAGAAGAAGGCAAATGATGCAATTAATTCATCAAAGGTTGTTGCCCAGAACATACTTGACCAGGCAAAAGAGATTTCTGATGATTTAATCGAAAAATCAAAGGCTGAAGCTGAGGCATATAAAATTCTTGCAAAAACAGTTAAGAGCGATGCAAAGGAGCTTATTGCAAAGCTTATCGCTCTTTACAGCGAACAGCTTGAGGTACTTAACGGCGCAAACCTCGACTCCTCCGAGGATAACGAGCAGGAGCAGGAGGTTGAGGAGCTTCACAGCGAGGTTAACTCCCTTGTAAACGAGATGGACGAAATTCAGAGCTCAATTCCCGAAGAGGTTGTTATTGAAGATAACGACGATGAAGAGGAAGAAGAGGACGACGAAGACGAGGACAACGAGGAAGAAACCGAGGAAGAAGCAGAATACGAAAAAGAAATTGAAGAAATAGAAGAGCTTGAAGCTGAGGTTGAAGAAGAGCCCCAGGACCCTATGAAGGCCGTTGAGGCATTTTCCGCAGATGAGATAACTCCTATTGATATTTCATCGGGCATTCCCGAAATCGAAGAGGAAGCAGAGATGGAAGGCGAAGAGGATAAGTCGCTTTTTGATAACGATGGCTCTCAGCCCTTTGAGTCGTATTTCAACGTAAACTCCTCCGATGCGCATTATGACAGAAGCCAGACTATTTCGTTGGTTCCGCCCGAGGATGATGAAGACGACCAACCAAAATTCAAGGGCTTTTTCAATAAAAAGAAATAAACGAGATTTGAATTATTGATTGAGCGAAGCGAGAAACCTCAATTCGTAATTCGTCATTCGTAATTCGTAATTCGTAATTATACAAACCAAGGAGCACAGATTAATGGATTATAATCAAACACTTAATTTACCCAAAACCGAATTTCCGATGAGGGCTTCCCTTCCTCAGAGAGAGCCCGAATTCCTTAAAGCGTGGGAGGAAAACAAGCAGTATGAGGAGCTTATGAAGCATAATGCCGATAAGCCTATGTTCCTCCTTCACGACGGACCTCCGTATGCAAACGGAGATATACATATCGGCCACGCACTCAATAAAACCCTTAAGGATTTCATTGTTCGTTATAAGAATATGACGGGCTTTAAATCCCCATATGTTCCAGGCTGGGATACCCACGGTCTGCCGACTGAGCTTGCGGCAAGAAAGAAGGCGGGCATCAGCGCAACAAGCGACATCAGCGACCTTGAGCTTCGCAAAATCTGTCGTGAAACAGCGCTTGGCTATGTTGATATTCAGCGTGAAAGCTTTAAAAGACTCGGCGCAATCGGTGAATGGGATAACCCGTATATAACTCTTCAGAAGGAGTTTGAGCAGGAGCAGATTAAAGTTTTTGCTTCAATGGCAAACAAGGGATATATCTATAAGGGCTTAAAGCCTGTTTATTGGTGTCCCGATTGTAATACCGCTCTTGCAGAAGCAGAAATTGAATATGGCGATGATCCCTGCCACTCAATTTATGTTAAATTCAAGGTAACCGATGATATGGGCAAGCTTGAAGCTCTCGGCGCAGACCTTGATAAAACCTATTTTGTAATCTGGACAACAACAACCTGGACTCTTCCTGCAAACCTTGCAATCTGCGTTGGTCCTAACTATGAGTATTCCCTTCTTAAAGCAAACGGCGAATACTATGTTATGGCAACCGACCTTGCAGGCGTTGCAATGGAGGATGCGGGCATAAGCGATTATGAAACTGTTGGTATCATCAGAGGTAACGAGCTTGAATATATGAAAACAGCTCATCCCTTTATCGACAGAACCTCGCTTGTTATCGTTGGCGACCACGTAACTCTTGAAAGCGGAACAGGCTGCGTTCACACAGCTCCCGGCCACGGTGTTGACGACTTCATCGTTTGCAAAAACTATCCTGAAATCCCGATAGTTGTTCCCGTTGACGATAAGGGCTATTTAACCGAGGAAGCAGGCCAGTTTGCAGGTCTTTCAACCGAGGAAGCAAATAAGCCAATCGCTGAGCACCTTGAAAAAACAGGCAATCTCTTTGCTCTTAAAAAGATTAAGCACCAGTATCCTCACTGCTGGAGATGCCATAATCCGATTATTTTCAGAGCAACAAGCCAGTGGTTCTGCTCTGTTGACGACTTTAAAGACGATGCAGTTAAGGCTGCTGAGGAAGTTAAATGGTTCCCTGAATGGGGTAAGGACAGACTTCAGTCAATGGTTCAGGAAAGAGCCGACTGGTGTATTTCCCGTCAGAGAAAATGGGGCGTTCCGATTCCTGTTATCTATTGCAAGGATTGCGGAAAAGAGATTATTGATGCCGATGTTATGAATAAGGTATCCGATATTTTCGGCGAGGAAGGCTCGGATGCATGGTATGCTCACGAGGCTGAATACTTTGTTCCCGAAGGCTTCAAGTGCCCCCACTGCGGAGAGTCAAACGGCTTTGAAAAAGAAAAGGATATTATGGACGTTTGGTTTGATTCGGGCTCCTCACATTTTGCAGTATGCAAGAACCGCCCCTATCTCAAATGGCCCGCAGATGTTTATCTTGAAGGCGCAGACCAGTACAGAGGCTGGTTCCAGAGCTCACTTTTAACCTCAGTTGCAGCAGGAAAGGGCGCTCCGTACAGAGAGATTATTACCCACGGCTGGACCGTTGACGGCGAGGGAAGAAAGATGAGTAAGTCCCTCGGAAACGGTATTGCTCCTCAGGAGGTTATCAATAAATACGGTGCGGATATTCTTCGTTTATGGGTTGCTTCGGCAGACTACCATGCAGATATCCGTATCAGCCCCGAAATTCTCAAGCAGATTTCGGATAACTACAGAAAAATCAGAAACACCGCAAGATACTGCCTTGGAAACCTCTATGATTTTGATCCCGATAAGGATATGGTTTCAAATGATGAGCTTGAAGAGCTTGATAAGTATGCGCTTATGAAGCTTACCGAGGTTATGGAGGTTGCAAAGCAGGGCTATGATAACTATGAATATCATATGACTGCCCACGCTCTTCATAATTTCTGCGTTGTTGATATGAGTAATTTCTATTTCGATGTTCTCAAGGACAGACTTTATACAAGCGCTCCCGACTCAGTTTCAAGAAGAGCTGCTCAGACTGTTTTATATAAGGTTCTTGATGCGCTTACCCTCATTTTAACTCCGATTCTCGCATTCACCTGTGATGAAATCTGGAAGGAAATGAAGCACGATTCATCAAAGGATGTTCGCTCACCCCTCTTCAATGAGATTCCGAGCGGAAAATATATTGAAACAGATGAAGCCTTCATTGAAAAGTGGGATAGAATCCACGAAATCAGAACTGATGCCCAGAAGGCTCTCGAGCTTGCAAGAGCCGATAAGATTATCGGTAAGCCCCTTGAAGCAAAGGTAACCCTTTTTGCTGAGGGCGAGCTCAAGGAGTTCCTTGAAAGCGTAAAAGAAGCGCTTCCCGAAATCTTCATCACCTCCGCTGTTGAGGTTGAAGAGGGAACAGGCGAGGTTAAGGGCGATGTTGAGGGTCTTACACTCTCTGTTTCAAAAGCAGAGGGCGAAAAATGTGAGCGCTGTTGGAAGTTCACAAGAAATATCGGCTCCAATCCTGCTCATCCGACTCTTTGCGCTTCCTGTGCAAAAACAATGGAGCTCTTAAATCTCTAATTTAAGGATTTTTTATGCACAAAAAGAAACATATTTCCTGCGCCGTTATGATTGTTTTAATCGTGGCGTTTGACCAGATAACTAAATATCTTGCAAAAACGCATCTTCAAAGCGGCGCAGTAACCTTTATTAAAAACTTTGTTCAGTTTCGGTATGCCGAAAATACGGGTATGGCGTTTTCAATGTTCAGCGGCGCAAGGTGGATATTTGTTGCCTTAACCGTTGCTATCTGTGCCATAGGGCTTTGGTATCTCTTTTCTAACAGATGCACGAATCTCTTGTATTATTGGAGCATCGGCGTTGTTATTGCAGGCGGTATGGGCAATCTTATCGACAGAGCTTTAAACGGATATGTTATTGATTTCATTGAACCGCTGTTTGTTGATTTTGCAATCTTCAATATTGCCGACTGCGCCGTAACCTGCGGCGCTGCGGTGCTTATAGCAGCTATGGTTATTGACCTTTTCAGGAAAGACGAAAATGGAAAAGATAAATCTTAAATGCGAAATATCGGGCGCAAGAATAGATAAATTCATATGCGAAAAGCTTGAAGATATAACACGCTCCTCCGTTCAGAAGCTGATAGAAGAGGGCAATGTTAAGGTAAACGCAGCCATAGTTTCAAAAAACTATAAGTGCAAAGCGGGGGATGAGCTTGAAATCATAATTCCCGACGCTCAGCCCCTCGATGTTAAGGCGGAAAATATCCCCCTTGAAATCATTTATGAGGATGATGACTTACTGGTTGTTAATAAACCAAAGGGAATGGTTGTTCATCCTGCAAACGGCAACTATGAGGGAACGCTTGTTAATGCGCTGCTCTATCATTGCGGCGATAGCCTTTCGGGAATAAACGGCGTTATACGCCCCGGTATTGTTCATAGGATTGATAAGGATACCTCGGGACTGCTTATAGTTGCAAAAAACGATGCCGCCCATAACAGCCTTGCTTCCCAGATAAAGGAGCATTCGTTTACAAGAGCATATGAAGCGGTTTTATACGGCAATTTAAAGGAAGACGAAATAACCGTTAATCAGCCGATAGGCAGAAGCCCTAAGGACAGAAAGAAGATGGCGGTTGTTTATAAAAACTCCAAAAATGCCGTAACTCATTTTAAGGTTATAAAGCGATACGGTGATTTTACCCATGTTCGCTGCGTTCTTGAAACGGGACGAACCCATCAGATAAGAGTTCACTCAGCATATATCGGTCATCCCGTTGCAGGCGATGAGGTATATGGACCCAAGAAGGTTATAACCTCACTTGGCGGACAGTGTCTTCACGCAAAGCAAATCGGCTTTGTTCACCCGAAAACGGGCGAATATATGGAGTTTGAAAGCGAGCTTCCCGAATACTTCAAAAGGTTTTTAAAAAAGCTTGACAACAAGAGCAATAATATATAAACTGCTTTAAAACATATCTTGCGGAGCGTCGGGGTCGCCGCTCCCTACAATATGTCTGAGCAGGTTTTGTAGGGGATGACGACCTCGGCATCCCGATAAATCAACAACATTTAGCCCGGGAGAAAAAATGGCAAATACCTTTGAAAACTGGCTTGTTGTTTCGGATATAGACGGCACCTTGAAAAACAAGATGCGAACAATTCCGAAGGTTAACATTGAAGCAATCAGGAAGTTTACCGACCTTGGCGGAAACTTCACTCTTGCTTCGGGAAGAACCCAGTCAAGCCTTGGAAGAAACTATAACAGAATAACTCCCAACCAGCCTGCCGTTGTTTTAAACGGTGCAGGCTTATACGACTTTAATCAGCAAAAAATGATTTGGCGAAACACCATCGGCGAAAAGGGAAGGGAATTTGTTAAGTATATTTCAAATGAATTTGACGACCTTTTCAAGAGCGTTGACGTTGGAATTTATTTTGATGATTATGTTTATATCGTTCATAGCGGCTTGCTTTCAAAAACAACAATGCGTTTTGATAAAGCGCATTTTGAATATGTTAAATCGGTTGACGAGGTTCCCGAGGAGGGCTGGATGAAGGTTATTTTCTGGGCGCTCCCCGCAACCATGATGACCTTGCAGGCAAGAATTTTAACAATGGAAAATCCCGATGCAAACTTTATGCCCTCAACCGCAATAACGCTTGAAATGCTTCAGAAGAATACCCATAAGGGCGTTGGCATAATGAAGCTTGCCGATATGCTCGGCATTGAAAAAAGCCATGTTGCCGCAATCGGAGATTACTATAACGATTGGGATATGCTTCACACCGTCGGGCTTCCTGCTTGCGCAGGTCAGGCGCCCTCATCAATTAAAAGAATCAGCAAGTACCATGCCTGCCATTGCAATCAGGGCTGCGTTGCCGATTTGCTGAATTATATTATGAGCGGCAAGGCGGATGAGGATATTATTAACGGAAGAATTTAATCCTTCCAACCTATGTGCCTCCCTTGTAAAGGGAGGGTGACCGCTTGCGGTGGAGGGATGGGCGCTTTCTCTTAGAACGCCTGCATGCAACGCGGTCTGAATTATTAAAAGTGTTGCCGAAAAGCGTTTTCTCACTTCGTTCGGATAACGACTATCCCTCCGACACTTCGTGCCACCTCCCTTTACAAGGGAGGCAATAAGGTTTGGTGATTTTTATGATGAAAGTTAAATTTGCAGGGGAAAATGATTTTGAGCTGGTTCAGAAGCTGAATGACGGAATTATTTTTCCTGAGTTTAAAAAATGGATTGATAATAAACAGGTTTATTTGATTTATGAAGATGATGCGCTTGCAGGCTGGCTGCAATACAGCTTCTTTCTTGAAAGAATTCCGTTTGTAAACGAATTCTATCTTCTGCCCGAATTCCGTGGAACAGGAACGGGAACGCTCTCGCTTCTCATCTGGGAGAGGCAGATGATGGAAAGAATGTATGATAAGTTTATGACAGCGCTTCCTGCCGACGATACAGCCCTTATTGATTTCTTTGAGCAAAAGGGCTATAAAAAAATCGGAGATATAAATATCCCCGATAATGAAGAAAGAGTATTCTATTTCAAACATAAACCTTTGTTTTAAAAAAGAGCCCGAGCGGCAATGTCATTAAGTTAATGACATAAAAATGAAAAAACGACACACTTGCATACG
>CAMYWU010000002.1 GCA_947302895.1 uncultured Clostridia bacterium
AGCAATTAATAGCTGCAACGCACACGAGCCACGAGCCACGGACCACGAAATTGTGATTTGCGGGGCAACGCCCCGTCAAATCACAATTTATCCTTTCCGTGAAGGATGGGGGAAAGCGGTTTATATATAAGCATTGAAATTAATACGCATAGCAAGCCCTTAACAAGAGTAAAGGGAACGTTGAATATCAAAAGCGCTTCTTCAATGGATTTTACGCCCGGAAGAATTGCCTGATACATTCCGAGAACAGCCGCCTTATCCATAAAATTATAATAGAAAGGATAAACAACAAAGAGATTTGAAGGGAAGCTTATTACCGCCATACTAACCGAACCGATTATTCCGCCCAGTAAAGCGCCCTTTTTACTATTGTATTTTTTATATACAACGCCTGCAACAAAGGTGAAAACAGCGCCGAGAATAAAGTTTGAAAGCTCGCCGATATATCCGCTCTGGCTAACAGCCATATGAATAAGGTTTTTAACAAGCTCAATAATTATTCCTGCAACGGGTCCGTATGCAAATGCGCCGAGAAGCGCAGGCAAATCAGAAAAATCAAGCTTGATAAAGCTCGGAACAATGAAGGCAAGCGGAAATTCAAGATACTGCAAAGCAATTGCAGCCGCTGAAAGCATTCCGCAGCCTGCTAAAAGACGGGTTTTGGTTTTGGTTTTTGACATAATATAATCCTCCTGATATGGAAATACAATCCCTCAGTCTCTTCGAGACAGCTCCCTTTTGTAAAGGGAGCCAAAAAAGATTCTCACTTTGTTCGGTCAATTAATAATAGAGAAACCCCGACTGAAAAAGTCGGGGCGTTATTGTTTAAAAAACAATATGATTTCTCTCATCCGGACTTAAGCCATTCTGGCTATTACCGTCGGTAACGGAATTTCACCGTATCAATCCCATAATAAGGGAGTCGCAGACTGTACGCAATTTATCGGGTCGTCGAGGACGCCGACCCCTACAAGTCGGTCGGTCGCTTCGCTCCGTTTTATTGCACTGCCGGTGGGGAATCGCACCCCGCCCCGAAATATTTTGTACTTTCATTATAGCTCAGAAGTGCTTTTTGTCAACAATCGCCTTACACATAACTAAAAGTGTAAAGCAAATTAGAAAAATTTATACAAAATATGCGACTTAAGTCTACCAAATTGCCCGAAAATTTGACAAAGCGAATAAAATCTGTTATAAACGTCAAGGTTACAAATTGGTAACAATACATTACAAAGGAGTAATTATTATAAGTATCAGAGTTAAAGCAATATCTGTTATTCTTTCTGTTCTCTTTGTTTTTGCAGGCGCAACATATGCTTTTGCTGAAGAACCGAATGTATATTCCCAGGGCAATTCAAGCCAGTTATCAGCAGTAACAAAAACGAGCTTCAAGAAGGCTTCGGTTATAGAGCTTCTGCCGAGCAGCAACATGGAAATAATGGCAAAGGATATAACAGACAGCAGTGTGGTTTTAAGCTGGGAAAGTAATAATAGTTATATCGGTTATAAGGTTTGCGTTTTTAATGTTTTCAAAAATGATTGGGATGAATATACTCAAACAACAGGAAACAGCGTTAAAATAAGCAATCTTTCAGCAGAAACTAATTATCGTTTTTGCGTATTAAACTATTTAACAAACGAGGTTCTTGGCGCAGTTAAGGTTAAAACAGCTCTTAAAAAGCCCGAGCTTAAGGTTATGGATAAAACCTCAAAGAGCATAACTCTTTCCCTTGGCTCACATTCAAATAACGAAAAAGTTATTATCTACAGAAAGCAGGGCAACGGAGCATTTAAGAAGATTGCCGAGGTTGCAGGAAAATCAACCTATACCGATAAGAATCTTAAAGGCAAAACCGCATACAGCTATAAAGCAAAAACAATCACCAAAAACAACGGAGAAACCGGCGACAGCGGTTTTTCCTCAACAGTAAAAACAAAAACTCTGCTTTCAATGGGACTTCCCTCTGTAAGCGGAAAAACAAAAACCTATGCATATTATACTGCGGTAACAGCCAAGGGCTCTCCCCAGTATAAGCTTCTTCGCTCCGGCAAGTGCACAACAGATAAGGAAACAGGTATCAGAATGTATGATGGCTGCTACTGCGTTGCGCTTGGCTCGTTCTACGGAACAAAAATCGGAACAAAATATAAAATAACCTTCTCAAACGGAAAAACAATCAAGGTTATTCTTTGCGATCAGAAGGCAAATCGCCATACCGATTCTAATCATCAGTATGCTGTAAACAATAGCGATATTGTTGAATTCTATGTTCAGAAAAACAAGATTCCGAAGGGAATCAGGGGCGATTACGGCAGACTTTCAAAGTTTTCCGGAAGCGTAGTTTCTATAGAAAAATATGTAGACTAAAAAAGGCTGAAATTCAGCCTTTTTTTGTTGTTTGGGTTGTCTTTTGACCGGTGCAGTTGTTATTTTTTGTTGATAAATTATATAATATGTAATATAATCATTTTAACAGATTTGCAAAGGGGTAAAAATATGTATATTGTTTTAGCAACGGTTTCGGCTGTTATATTTTCGGCGATTGAAATCTTTTTTATTAAAAAAGAAAAGGTTGCAAAAAAGGGAATACTGATTTTTTTAAGAAATCTGCTGCTTGTTGATTTTCTTTCTCTCGGGGCTGCAAAATACATATTAAAGCCCGAGCATTTTTTGAAATCCGATGGCAGCACAGCAAAGGATTTTATCATATTCTTTGTTGTTTCGCTTCTTATAGCTGCGGCGCTCGAAGGGATTTATGCAATATCGGATAGGATTTTAACCTATGATAAAGAAAAAAGTAAAAAGGTCGCTGTTGCAGTTAAAATGTTTTAAGCGATCCAAATATGGCTTCAATTATTTCAACTCTTTTGTTTTTCTTTGGCTGTGTTTTGTTTTTTGCAACTATCTGGACGGGCGATACCTTCGGAAAGCTGACGGGCGACCAGATTGTTGTTAATATGCTTTCCCCTGCATCAGGATCGGATACAAGCACATATATAACCGTTGCCGAAGGACCTGTTTTCAGTACACTTCTGTTTACAACGCTTTTTGTTTTCTTCGATTTCAAAAAGTTTTCACTGATTATCAAAGGAAAAACCCTGTTCAGCGAAAAAGCCAAAAGAATTCTTTGTTTAATTCTTTCTATAGCTGTTCTCGCAGGCGGTTTTTGCTACGGATATAAGGAATGTACGCTTTTTAAAATATATAACGGCTATCTTGTTGAATCCGATACAATTGATAATCTTTATGCTAACCCGAAAGAGACTGAAATAAAATTCCCCGAGCAGAAAAGAAACCTCATACATATTTATCTTGAATCACTTGAAAACAGCTATTTTTCAAAAGAGCTCGGCGGTTTTATGGATATGAATTTAATGCCCGAGCTTGAAAAGCTTTCCTATCAGGGCGTTGTTTTCTCAAATAACGATGGCTTTTTCGGCGGTCCGCTTGAAGGAACGGGAACCTCGTGGTCCTGCGCTTCAATGATTAACCAGACAACGGGACTTCCGATGAAAATGCCTGCCAAGGTTGATAGCTATATGAACGAGGAAGGCTTCCTTCCCGGCGCATATACCTTAACCGACCTGCTGAACGATGAGGGCTACGAGCAAACCGTTATGTTTGGCGCAGACGCTTCCTTCGGAGGACTTAAAACCTACTACACAACCCACGGCGGCGTTAAGGTGTTTGATTATTCCTACGCTAAGGAAAACGGTTATATTCCCGAGGATTACCGTGTTTGGTGGGATGATGATAAGCTCTATGAGTTTGCAAAGGAAGAGATAACAAGACTTTATGAAACGGGCAAGCCGTTTAATTTCACAATGGAAACTGCCGATACCCATATGCCAAACGGATATCTCAGCGAAAACGCAGAAACTCCGTATGACAACCAATATGCAAATGTTATTGCATACAGCACCTCGCAGGCATCTGAGTTTATAAAGTGGATAATGGCTCAGCCGTTTTATGAAAACACAACAATTGTTATAATCGGCGACCATATCAGTATGGAAACAAATTTCTTTGAGCATTACGGCTTTACAGAGGATTATCTCAGAACGCAGTATAACTGCATAATCAATCCTGCAAGCAGCGTTTCAAATCCTGCCGAAAGCGCAACACGAAACAGAAAGTGGAGCAATTGGGATTATTTCCCAACAATTCTTGCGGCAATGGGATGTGAGATTGAGGGCGAACGCCTCGGTGTCGGAACAAATCTTTTCAGCGGCAAACAAACGGTATTTGAAGAGTATGGCGTAGACCATATTAATAAAGAGTTTGAAAAGAAGAGCGCTCTTTATAATAATGAGATTTTTCAAGTAAAATAAATACAGAAATATGCAAAAAAACGGGCGGAAATCCGCCCGTTTTTTATATCATTTTAATTATTCATCCTTTTTTAAGGGACTTACTGTTGTTCCCTTTATTTCCGACATATCGTGTTCAAGGTCAACGGTTTCCTTCTTGTTTATCGGAGTGTATTTATCCTGATAATAGTTTTCGCCGTAGTTTTCAAAGCTGCCGTCTGGATGAACGGTGATAATTGTGCAGCCCCTCTGTAGACCGAAGTCTTCAATACCGCTGTATGCAAGATAATCTATCGAATAGCCGTATGTCAGGCGAACGCCCTTGTAATCAACGGAAAGGTTGTTTAAATGGTCATGGCCGAAGAAGGCTCCCTGTGTGTTGTTTTCCTGGAAGGCTTCAAAAATACCGTAGTTTTTATTACCCGAGCAGATTAAATCATCGCCCTCGCCGATTTTGCCGTAAACAAGCTTAACATTCTTTGTATCTTTATATCCTGCGTCTTTATATTCCTCGAAAGCGTCCTTCATCTCAACGGGAGGAATGTGGAAAAATGCAAGGGATTTCGGAGTTTCTCCGCCGTTGCTGTCTGTAAGCGCAGAAACCTGTTTTGTATACCACTTAACCTGGTCCTCGTGGATGCAGTCGTATTTCCAGAAGATACCAAGAAGATCGCCGTTTGTATATGAATGAGAGTCAAACATAAACAGACTTTCGGTTATTTTGCCCTCGCTGTTTTTGATGTTTATAATATAGTTTCCGCTGCCGCTTACGTTTTCGTTGCCGGACATAAACAGGCAGTGGGGATATTTTTCTCTGTTTTCATATATTTTTGCTATGGCATTTCTTGAATAATAGGAATAAGCCTCAGTATCGTGGTTTCCGAAGGTCAAACACCAGTAAACGCCGAGCTTTTCCATAAGCCTTGCAAACATAATTGCGCTGTGGCGGTTATTGAAGGTTCCTGCCGAATAGGGAACGGGGAAGGCAATATCTCCCGTAACAATAACCAAATCGGGCTTTTCCTCGGTTATCATTGCAGCAACGGCATTAAGCGCCTTGTTATCGTTTTCTACGGACAGCATACCTGCGCCGAGATGAATATCCGTCAGCTGCATAATTTTGAAGTCCTCATCGGTTGTGAAGGTGAAGTTTTCATCATCTCCGATTTCGGGAACAAGCTTGTTTTCATAAACAACCTCTTCAACCTTGTCCTCAATAAAATCGTTGTTTTTCGTGAGAGAAACAGCGTTTATTATTGCAATAACTCCCGTCAGTGCAACAAGCGCAAAAATAAACCAGAACAGGAATTCGCGAAATTTTCTTTTTTTACGTTTTTTGGATCTTGTGGTTTCAGTCATAGTCCACCTCTTAAAAATTAATATTATAAATAGTTATAATGTTTCAATTTGAAAACATTATAACATATTACTACTGTTTTTTTCAAATAATATTTTTCAAAAATAAGAGAATAATAAAACGGGTGAAAATAATGATTGTTTTTTATATACTTTTAACCTCTGTTTTAACCGCCGCCGCAGTTGTTTTGCTCCAAAAGCTTTTTAATCTGCGAAGAAAAACTATTGTTCTTATGCGTGAAAACGAAATAGATGAAAATGCGCTTAAAAAAGCAAGGCTCAGCATAGGCGAGCTTATGAGCGCCGCAAGACAGGCAGGATATTTTAATCTTGGCGATATTGATACTGCAATTCTTGAAGCAAGCGGAAATATAAGCTTTCTTCCTATGCCTATGAAGAGAACTCTTAATCCGAAGGATTTCAATTTTGCGCCGATAAGAGAGGGTATACCGAAAACCGTTATCAAAAACGGAAGAATAATTGAAAGCAACCTTAAAGCTTCAGGTATTTCAAAGCAAGCGTTGCTTGAGCTTCTGGCGCAAAGGGGCGAAAGAGAGGAAAATATTTTTCTTGCAACGGTAAATGAAGCGGGAAGGGTTGATTTTTTTGTTCGCCGTGCTTGACAAAGCAGGATAAAAGAAATATAATCCTCATATGTTTGGTATGTTCATATGTTTGGTTCAAACATATGAAAAAACAATTCTTCAGGCTGCATTGCAGCCTGCTCCCTTTACACAAGGGAGCCGAATAAGCCAGGAGATTACATATATGAACGAAGAAAGAGCTTATGATTTAGCGGAGCTGTTTAAGGCGTTTTCGGATTCAACAAGGGTTAAAATATTGCTTGCTCTTTTTGAAGGAGAGCTCAATGTTTCACAGCTCGTTGAAGAAATCGGCGCAACTCAGACAGCGGTTTCCCATCAGCTGAGGTCGCTTAAGGCAAGCCATCTTGTAAGATGCAGAAGGGATGGAAAAAATATGTTTTATTCCCTTGCCGATGACCATGTTAAAATCATTATGGACTGTGCGATTGAGCATATTGAGGAGTAAGCTATGAGCTATAAACATAAAGAACACGCTCAGGAGCATCTTCACGAGCACGATCATTCCCATAACCACGAGAATTTTGAGCAGACTAAAAAAGCGGCAATGCTGAAAATCGCCGTATCTGCGCTGTTTTTTGCGGCGGGCTACATATGCGAGGAGTTTTTTGAAGCCCCGAAGATAGTCGTTTTAATCTGCTTTATTATTTCCTATGTTTCGGTTGGATTTGAGATTGTTAAGGATGCAATTGAGGATATATTCGACGGCAAGATTTTTAACGAGTGCTTTTTGATGAGCCTTGCCTCGCTCGGCGCTTTTATAATCGGCGAATGCAGTGAGGGCTGCGCAGTTATGCTGCTGTATTCAATCGGCGAATTTATCCACGGCGCCGCAATAAGCAAGAGCAAAAAAGCAATCCGAATGATTGAAAACGAAAGGTCGGCGCCCCATATCCATGAAAAAAGCGAAAACGAAAGCTTTATTGCCGCATTTGCAAAGGTCTACACGCCGATAATCTGTATTATTGCATTATTGGTTGTTCTTATTCCTCCTGTTTTCCTTTCGGGAAGCTGGAGAGAGTGGATATACAGGGGGCTTTCCGTTCTTGTTATCGGCTGTCCCTGCGCAATAGTTATTTCCGTTCCGCTGAGCTTTTCCTGCGCAATAGATGCCTGCACGAGAAAGGGAATTTATATCTATCATACAAATGCGCTTGAAAGACTTTATAAAAGCGGAAATATCGACAGCGGTATTTTAATCGAAAACGAAAGTGAAGAAAAAACCGCCTTCGTTAAAAAAGCGGCGAAAAAAGCGGTTGTTATTTCAAGAGAGAATGTTGCAGTTGCAATTCTTGTTAAACTGGTTGTTTTAATCCTTGCCGTTTTTCTCAATAAGGAGCTTCCGATGTGGCTTGCCGCTTTAAGCGATGTTGGCATTTCCTTTATTGCTATACTCAATTCACTAAGAAGCTTAAGAATAAGAGTTAAATAGATTATGCAGAAATTATTTATTGATTATACTCCTGAAAATATAATAACGCTTGATGGCGAACAGGCTCGGCATATTGCAAAATCGCTTCGGATGAGGGTTGGCGATATGCTGATGATAAACGATTCAAATGGCAGCGATTTCGGCTGCAAAATCGAGGAAATAACAAGGGATACGGTTACCCTTTCTGTTTGCTATAAGCAGGCAAGCAACAGCGAGCCCGCTTGCAGCGTAACAATTTATCAGGGCAATCCTAAGGGCAGCAAGCTCGAGGATATTATTCAGAAATGCGTTGAGCTCGGAGCAGTTAGAATTGTTCCTGTTTCAACAAAAAGGTGCGTCAGCCGTCCCGACGAGAAAAGCGCAAAAAAGAAAACCGAGAGATATAATAAAATCGCACTTGAAGCCGCTCAGCAAAGCGGCAGGGGAATTATTCCCGAGGTTTGCAGCCTTGTTTCGCTTAAAGAAGCACTTGAAAACGACGAAAGCCAAACAAAAATTGTTTTCTATGAGGGCGGAGGAGAGCCTCTCAGAAGTCTTGTTGGCGAGAACACACAAAGCATTTCAATTTATATCGGTCCGGAGGGCGGATTTGAAAAGGACGAGGTTGATTTCCTTGTTTCAAACGGCGCAAAAGCCGCAACTCTCGGCAAGCGTATTTTAAGAACCCAGACCGCACCCGTTGCCGCACTTTCGGCAATTATGCTTATAACCAATAATTTAGAATAAAAATCGGAGCGCAGCGACCCGAAAACCTGCAACGCATTGCGCAAAACGAGAAACTAATTAAAATAGCGATTTGCATTTGCAAATCGCTATTTTAAATTATTCCTCGCCCAATGGAAAAGATATTGCTGAGCTATACCCTCAATTCCCGTAAAGCATTCGGGAAGCCCGTTCGGATAGTATTCCATAACCCTCTTCATCCAAACATCAACCGGGAATGCGCTCAAAAAGCCAAAGCCGAACAGCAGCGCACAGTTTGCAACCTTTATTCCGACTCCGTATATATCAAGCAGAGCCTTTCTTGCTTCCTCGAGCGAGAGGCTTTTTATTTTGCTCAAATCAATATTGCCGCTTGCAACATCCTTTGCAAGCTTTTCAAGATATTTTGCTCTGTATCCTGCTCCGATTGCTTCAAAATCAGCAACGCTGAGCTCTGCAAGCCTTTCGGCAGAGGGAAAGGTATAGTTGCCGCCTCCCAAATCCTCGCCGTATGCACGGCAAAGACGGCTGATTATCAGCTTTATTCTCTTTATATTATTCTGCTGGCTGATAACAAAGGAGCAAAGCGCTTCCCAGGGTTCCTGGTTTAAAATTCTTATGCCATAGTACTCATCAATGGTTGAGGATAAAAGCTCATCTTCCTTAAGCGTCCGGCAGATTGCTTTATAATCCCTGTTTAAATCGAAATAATTAATCCAGAAGCCTTCAAATGCTTCCATAGAAGTATTATTGAAAATCAGATTGCCGTTTTCCTTTGCGATATTGAGGAAATAACCGCCTGCAACGCCGCTGTATGACCCGTCTTCCTGCTTCTCCCAGCGAAAAGCCTGTCCGCAGTCGAGCGTTAAGTCTAAATCAAGGCATTCAACACCGGACACAACCAACGAATTGTCGAAATTTTTTATCTCCATAAAGTCTTCTCTTTTCATTCAATTTATACAAATAATTATAGCATTAATTTGTCAAGAGGGAAAGTGAAAAACAGCAATTTTCACAAAAAAATATTACTTTTTTGTAATGTTGAAAACTAAGTGTAAATTGTTAAAAATATAACAGCTTTTTAACAAAAAACGGTTTTCAACACCCGAAAAACGCCATAATATAGGGATTTTTTATTAAGTTTTTAACATTTTCCACCGAGTTTTCCACAATGCCTGTTAAAAGGCAGATATTACTATTTGTTATTAAAAGTTCTTGTCAAGAAAAAATTGATGCTCAAAATATACAAAATTCGACCGATTTATTTTTGAATATTTTTGTGCGTTTTTCCAAACACTATTTGTATAATTTAACATCATATTTATCCAAGGAGAAGAAAATGCTTAAAGGAATTAACAAACAGATTTTGGAAGTTACAAACACAAACTCGCCCTATTTTGAAAAAATCATTTTTTTCGTTCGCCCAAACACCTCTGCAGTTGGCGAAAAGGCGCTTGAAAACGAGGCAAAAAAGCTCGCTTCCCAGATGAATAAGCCGCCAAAGGAGAAAAAATCCTTCAAGCAGTTTGCAAAGGGTGCGGTTTATGTTTTTCTCGGCGCAGGCGCAGGGTATGCGCTGAGCTTTCTGCTTTCCGAAATATTATAAAGGGGTTTTATAAATGAAAAAGAAGCTTAATATATTATTGGTTTTGCTGCTTGCCGTTGCAATCAGCGCAGGCAGTTGGGGAGTTTATCAAACGGTTTTCAGGGAGGAAAGCGTTTGGGCGCTTTCAAAATTCGGCTCAACGGGCAGCGAGGTTAAGAAAATTCAAACGGTTTTAAAACGCCTTGGCTACTATACGGGCTCTGTTGACGGAATTTACGGCAGTAAAACAAAGAAGGCGGTAACCACATTTCAAAGGGATTGCGGCTTGACTGCCGACGGTATATGCGGAAAGGTTACTCTGCTCTATCTCGGGCTTTCCGATAGCGCCTCAGGCTATTCAAACGAAGAGGTTAATTTGCTTGCAAAGGTTATTTCTGCCGAGGCAAGGGGCGAAAGCTATGAAGGGCAGGTTGCTGTTGGCGCTGTTATTCTTAACAGGGTTGCGCATCCGAGCTTTCCCGATACAATAAGCGGAGTTATCTATCAAAACGGCGCTTTCTCCTGTGTTTATGATTCAAACTGGTATCAGCCCGTTGCAGATTCCGCAAAAAGAGCCGCCCAGGATGCCCTGAACGGCTGGGACCCAACTGGCGGAGCGGTATACTATTATAATCCTGCGAAAACAAGCGATAAGTGGATACGCACACGAACGGTTGTAACTGTAATAGGAAACCACTATTTTTGCATTTAGCAATATATCCTTAATAGAGATATATTGCAAAAAAAGAGCAGCACCGCAAATTTACAGAATAGCGGTGCTGCTCTTTTGGAATATAAAACGGAGAGAACATTATCTAAATTATTGTCTAAAGCAAACAATTAGACAATAATTTAGACAATAATTAGACAATAATCAGACAATAATCAGACAATTACTTTTGTTTTGGCAATATCCATTTTGAGTTTTTGTTGTTTGTGCCCTCTTTTTCAATTAGACCCTTTTGTTTCATGCCATATAATATATTTCTAATTTTATTTTCTTTTTGAGAAGCACTTAGAACATCAGGAAGTTTTGTTATTATCAATTGTCTAATATCATCTTTTGTGGCAGAATTGAACTTCTTTAGGTAGTTAATAATTAACTGTCGATAGTATTCATCATCAAACGCCTTGTTTTTTACATACTGAGCTTTTTCATCAATACTATCAGCAATTTTTGCAGAAACAAAGAGGTTGGGATATTTTCCTTCAACAAAACCCATCTTTTTCAGATATTTTGCTGCATCTCTATTAATTCTTTTGTTTTTTTGAACGCGGTCAATTAAATATACAGTTTCTAAATCCATATCTTGATTATTAAACAGAACGCGCGTATAGTTTTCGTTTATGATTCTTCCATAAACGGTTACATTTACCTGTTGCCTATATGAAAAATCATAATCGGGTAAAGGGAAATACTTTTCTTTTTGAATTCTAAAAACGCGACGAATACCCATTGATTGTGTGTCAATCATATTAAATTTAACCATTGATTCGGCTAACAACTGGTTACGATAAAATGGAGGGTTATAGTTTTTTTGTAAAGCGACCTCGATGCTTCCGGGAAGGAAAGAACCAGGGTTGGTTAAAACAATTTCGTCTTCAAATTCGTTTAAGTAAATTCTTCCTCCTATAGAATAATCCGAATGAGCAATACAGTTATTCATTAACTCTCTCAAAAGCCACATATCATACTGGTGGGTTTCCGTTGGGAAAAGAGTTAGTTGATTTGGCATATAGCGATAAGTTAAATTCCTGATTTTTTCAAAAATCCTATCGCTAAGAGTAATAAACGGGATCTTAAATATTTCATAGTCTTTAACATCTTTTTTTGAATCATATAATCGCCACGATGCCTCTGGAACTGAATTAAACAAATAATCAAAATATTCATTTCCAAGCAACAACATTGCGGCATTTGTAATTTTACCGTCAATTAGCAATTTGGTCTTAGTTAAAAACTCCTCGTTTGACATATTATTAATTTCTTCAGCAATATGCGGACGATTCATTTTTTCTATATATTTTTGTCTTGCTAATAATATTGCGTTTTTATCAAGATGATCTATAGTGGCTTCAGATATTATTTGTCTGGACCAGTCTCTTTTTTCGGTACCACGAATTCTATCTAATTCTTCAATAGAAAGAGCCCCAAGAGACTCGCCGTTTCTTCCGTAATAATGGTCTTTCCAACCAGTTGGTATTCCAGCAGCAGCGGCAGGAATTTGAAACATAATAACTCGTTTTTTGCCTTTTTCGGCATTAACATAGACTTCATATATGTCAATAAAAGAAATACCACCGGTTGTGCCATCAGAAATTTCTTGTTTCAAAGAGTCCAATCCGTTAGAATCACGATAATCAGAACCCACTATTGACTTATCTTTATTTCGTATGCCAAAAACAAGCCATCCATACTGCAAACTTTTCAGATTCGCCTCGTTACTAATTGCAGAAAAGTATTGGCCAATTTTATCAATCTTAAAATTGTTGTTAGCCTCTTTAAACTCAACAACCTCGTTTTCCCAATTATCTATAAGTTTGTTTAAAGTAGATAATAGTTCTGTTGAGCGTTCTGTAGAAACACCAAACAATGTCATTTATCCTGACCACCTTATAATATAGTCCATCTATTGTATTACACAAATTGTATCATACAATTTGTGTTTTTTCAATCGAAAAGTGAAAGAATAAGATTTCTGATTGTATTTGATTAAATGTTACAAATGAGCAGCATCGCAATTCCGTGATGCTGCTCATTTGTTTCTTTTGGGATTATCGGTTTGACCGAGGATATAATCAATGCTGACATTATAAAAATCTGCAAGTTTTATCAAAACTGCGGTCGGAACATCATTTTCGCCAGTTTCATATTTTGAATAACCTGTTTGCGACATACCGAGCATTTTTGCAACAGAGGTTTGATTTAAGTCCTTATCTTCTCTTAAATCTCGAATCCTGTAGAACACAATAATCACCTCGTTATGATTATATGTTAACCTGAAACAGATTATTGACTTTTAACCTGAAATAGATTAAAATTGAGCTGAAAGGAGATTTTATTATGAAAAAAGTTACAAGTTTATTGTTGTCAATTGCAATGATTATCGGAGTGTTATCGACAAATGTTAGTGCTTTTGCAGCAGGATGGTTAAACTATAGCAGGGAAGTAGTTTTTGACACTGATTATAGTGAATGTTGTAATTCTAGTGATTACAGGACATATACTTATGCTCCAAAATCTAGCGACAATTATGTTTATTATGATGTATTATATTTTAAAGTGCCGACCAAAGGAAAAGTCTCATTATATGTTGAAAGTGAATCGGACTACAACACATCATATCATATAAATCCATTTGTTGGTGCAACATATGCAGCGACCGACTATACTATTTTTAACGCAGATGATATCGACAACGAATATGTTTTGTGGAATGATGACAACAGGGATAAATGCGGATACAGTTCAGCAAGAGGGGTTTACTATGAACAGCACTCTGCAATATTAAATAAGGGCGAATACTATATACTAGTATCTTACATTGCACACGATTGGACGATTGACAGAATTGGTTATTCTTTTAACATAGGTTTTACACCGTCAATATCTAAACCCTCTACTCTCAAAGTTACTACCCGAAACACAACAAGCATAAAGCTTTCTTGGAGCAAGGTTGGAGATGTTGATGGCTATCAGCTTCAGCGTAAGAGCGGAGATACTTGGAAAACTCTAACAAACACAACTTCAAATTCACACACGGCAAAGGATTTGAAAACAGGAACAAATTACCACTTCCGTGTTCGTTCATATGTTGAAGCCAATGGAAAAAAGTATTACAGTGCGTGGAAAACACTTGATACACCCACAAAACCTTCAACTCCCGCAATCAAAGCACCGTCAACAAATAAAAAGCATCAGATAATTGCAAAATGGATCAAGGTCTCTGCAGGTACAGGTTATCGGGTTCAGTTCAGCAAGAAAAAGGATTTCAGCTCGGTTATTGCAACAAAAACAGTTTCGGGAATAAGCAAAACAAGCTACACTGGAAAGAATTTTACAAAGGACAAAACTTATTATGTTCGTGTTCGTGCATACAAAACTGTAGACGGAACAAAGTATTACGGCGCATGGAGCAAGGGTAAATCAATTAAGTGCAAATAAAACAAACAAGAGCACGGCTAATTGCCGTGCTCATTAATTATTATGCATAGTATTCATCTTTTCCGATAATCCATTTTCTCGGATTCTCTTCAATGTACTGAATATGATTTAAAAAATCTTCTTCATTACGGATGATATGGTCGTAAAACGAACGTTGCCATAAATCAACATCACACTTTTTGTTTGTCATTCTTTTAAGTGTTGACACATACCTTGCCACAACCGAATTTGTAGGGGACGGCGCCCTCGACGTCCCGTTGGTATGCGTATTTGAAACAATCAATAATAAATGAATGTGATTCGGCATTATAACATAATAATCAACATTAAGATTATCATAAATGCCATTCATTTTGAGAATTTCGTTTTCGATGATTTTTCCGTATTCAGATAACCTTATCTGCGGGACGTCGGGGGCGCCGTCCCCTACATCGGAAAGGAGACACTTCATATCATTTGTACATATTGTTATGAAATATATGCCGTTTGATGAATAATCAAAATCCTTTAATCTTGTTGGTTTCCGGTCATCCATTTACTTTGTAAAAAATGTTAAAAATGCTTTGTATGCCATATAAACATCAGTTTTTGCAACGATTTCATACGGTGCGTGCATTGAAAGAACGGGAACGCCAACGTCGATTGTATCAACATCCATATTTGCAATGAAGAGGGCAACCGTTCCGCCGCCGCCGTTATCAATTTTGCCAAGCTCGCCGCTCTGCCAGAGAACGCCGTTTTCTTCAAGCATATTTTTAACGAAGGAAACAAATTCAGCCGAAGCATCGCTTGTTCCGTATTTGCCGCCGTGGCCTGTGAACTTGGTTACGCAAACGCCCTGATTGATAAAGCTTGCATTGTTCTTTTCAAAAGCGCTGCCCCAGGTCGGGTCGTATGCAGCGTTAACATCTGCGCTAAGACACATTGAGTTGCGAAGAACATCCCTGCCCTCGTAGCCCTCGAGTCTTGCGAGGTCTTCAATGAAGTATTTGAGATATGATGAAGCAAGACCTGTGTTTCCGTCAGAACCTGTTTCTTCCTTATCGGTTAAAACGGTTATAGCGGTGTATTCGGGAGCCTCCTCAATATCAAGAATAGCCTGAAGCGCAGGATATGAGCAAACCCTGTCATCGTGGCCGTAGCCTCCGATTAAGCTTCTGTCGAAGCCGATATCGTCAACAGTAAACGCAGGAACAAGCTCAAGCTCTGCAGAAAGGAAATCCCTTTCAACAATTCCGTATTTTTCATAGAGAAGTGAAAGAAGGTTGAGCTTGATTTTTTCGCTTTCCTCGTCGTCCTTGAACGGTCTTGAGCCGATAACAACATTAAGCTCTTCGCCTTTGACAAGGTCGTCTGCCTTTCTCTGCATCTGCTCTCTGTCGAGATGGGGAAGAATGTCGGTTATAACAAACTTGGGTTCGCCTGCCGCCTCGCCGATTTTAACATCAACAAAGCTGCCGTCGCTTTTGCAGATTCTTCCGTGGAGAGAAAGCGGAATTGCGGTCCACTGATATTTTTTAATACCGCCGTAGTAGTGGGTTTTGAAGAAGCCCAAACCGTCCTCCTCATAAACGGGGCACTGTTTGAGGTCAAGTCTCGGGGAATCAATATGCGCTGCGGAAATTCTAATTCCGTCCTTAATGCTTCTTTTGCCCTTAACGCAAAGAATGATTGCCTTGCCCCTGTTTGCACGGTAAACCTTATCGCCTGCTGCAAGGGCTTCTCCGAATTCATCAAACTTAACAAAGCCGTTTGTAAGCGCTAAATCCTCAACAAATGCGGCAACCTCACGCTCGGTTTTGCATTCCTGGAGGAATTCCTTATATCCCTCGCAAAAATCATCGCAAACAGCAAGCTCCTCAGCGCTCATAAAATCAATTGCATTTTCCTTTTTGTTAAACAGCATTTCCTTGAGCTGTTTTGATTTTTCACTCATAGTATTTCCTCCAAAATATGGTTTATTTGTTCATCAACGTCTTCTCCATTATTATAGACAACGAAGTCGCTATGGTCAATATAATATTTTTCATCAAACTGGGCGTTTATTCTTAAAAGCGCACGCTGTTTTGAAATATTATCCCTTTTCATAATTCTGTCAATGCGAGTTTCAAGGGGAGCAGTAACGCATATAACCTTATAGCATTCCCCCTCCGCCTTTGCTTCAAAGAGCTGCGGAGCATCAAGAACACAGGGAATATCGCTTTGCTTTTTGCATTCTTCAATAATTGCAGGGTGCATAATTGCATTGAGCTTTTTTGTTTCTTCCTTTTTTGAAAAGGCTCTCTCTGCAAGAAGGGGTCTGTTTAATTCCCCGTCTTCAACAATATCTTCTCCAAACGCCTTTTGAAGCTCTAATAAAACAGGGGAGCCGTTTTGCGTTATTTTTCTTGCAACGCTGTCGCTGTCTATAATCTTAAAGCCGTATTCCCTAAGGTATTTGCAGATATATCCTTTTCCTGCGCCCGTCGGACCTGTTAAGCCGATAGTAAAGGGCTTGTTTAAATCAATTATGTTGAATGCGGCGGCACGGATAAGCCTGTTGAAAACAGCCATTCCAACTCCGTTTTTATTCGGAAGCCGTGCATAAACCCTCTTTGCGCCGAGCTCATCAAGCTTACGCAGCTTATCAAAAAGCTGTTTTGCCTGGCTTAAATCATCGCCCTCAGCGCCGAAGGTAACCTTGGGTACGGTTATATTATCCCCTTCAAAGCACAGCGCAAACGCATCTTTTTTTGAATTAACAAATTTTTCGTATTTTTCCCTGTCGCCATCAACAAGAATTATCTTTGCCTTCGGCGAATAATGCTTATATTTCATACCGGGAGAGGCGGCTTTTTCGCCCTCCTTCATTTCGCTGAGAACAGCCCCGGAGAGTTCAACCTCTCCGATAACCTCTTCAATCATTTCCTTTGTTATCGCACCCGGACGAAGAATAACGGGCGTTTCCCCCGCAAGGGTTATAACCGTTGATTCAACTCCGAATTCGCAATCGCCGCCGTCAACAATCGCATCTATTTTGCCGTTCATATCGGCAATAACGTGGCTCGCCTTTGTTGGCGAGGGTAAGCCGCTTGTGTTTGCGCTCGGTGCGGCAATCGGAACGCCCGAGGCTTCAATAACCGCCCTTGCAATCTCATTTTTCGGCATACGCAGTGCAACGGTTTCGAGTCCGCCGCTTACCGTATCGTTAACAAGCTCTGATTTATTCAGAATAACCGTTAAGGGCGCAGGAAAAAATGCGTCAATAAGCATTTGCGCCTTTGGCGGAATTTCTTTAACGAGCGGTGAAATATCCTCTTTCTTTGCGATATGAACAATAAGGGGATTATCGCTCGGTCTGCCCTTTGCAGCGTAAATGCTTTTAACGGCTTCTTCGTTTAGCGCATTTGCGCCAAGCCCGTAAACCGTTTCGGTTGGGAAGGCAACAAGCCCGCCCTCGCCGAGAATCCTGCCTGCAAGAGTAATATCCTGTTTTGAATTTGAAAGGATTTTTGTTTTCATTTTATCAGTTTTCTGATGCCTTTAATTTCTCTGCCGTATCGGCGGTGATGAGCGCATCAATAAGCTCATCAAGGTCGCCGTTTAAAATCTGCTCCAATTTATAAAGGGTTAGGTTGATTCTGTGGTCGGAAACCCTGCCCTGAGGATAGTTATAGGTTCTTATTCTTTCGCTTCTGTCGCCCGTGCCTACCTGAGCCTTGCGCTCGCCTGCGATTTCAGCATCATGCTTTGCTTTTTCAGCATCATAGAGCCTTGCACGAAGAACCTTCATTGCTTTTTCCTTGTTTTTATGCTGGCTTCTTTCATCCTGGCATTCAACAACCGTTCCCGTAGGAATATGTGTTATTCTGATTGCCGAGGAGGTTTTATTGATATGCTGACCGCCTGCGCCGGAAGATCGGAAGGTATCAATTTCAAGGTCCTTTTCATTGAGCTCAAAATCAACCTCGTCCGCCTCGGGAAGAACTGCAACGGTTGTTGTTGAGGTGTGAATACGTCCCTGGCTTTCGGTTTCGGGAACTCGCTGAACACGGTGAACTCCCGATTCAAACTTAAAGCGTGAATATGCGCCGTCGCCGTCTACGGAAAAGCTTACTTCCTTAAAGCCGCCAAGTCCTGTTTCGCTTGCCGAAAGAAGCTCGCATTTAAAGCCCTTTGCCTCAGCGTACATATTATACATACGATATAAAACGCCTGCAAAAAGTGCGCTTTCCTCGCCGCCTGCGCCGCCGCGGATTTCAATAATAACGTTTCGGTCATCGTTGGGGTCTCGGGGAAGAAGCAGAATTTTAAGCTCCTCGCTTATGCGCTCCATATCCTCCTTGCTCTGTTCAAACTCCTCTTTAACCATTGCGGTAAAATCGGAATCAAGCGAGCTGTCGTTTAGCATTTCCTTTGATTCCTCAAAGGTTTCCTTTGCCTTTTTATATTCTCTGAATTTTTCAACAACGGGGGTAAGCTGTTTTAACTCACGCATAAGCTTTGTATATTGCTCCATATCGGCAACAACCTCGCTCTTGCAAACAAGCTCATTAACCTCGTTATATCTTTCTTCAACCTGAACTAATTTATCAAACATAGCTTAATCCTTTGTCTTTATGCTTTTTATATTCTTTTCGATTTTGCTTCGTGCAACCATAACCTCACGGTTGCAGTTTGTGCATCTGATTTTGAAATCTGCGCCAATCCTCAGAACCTCAAACTCGTTGTTTTTGCAGGGATGGGGCTTTTTCATTATCAGAATATCGCCAACATTTACATCCATATTATCCCTCTGATATTAGTATAATAATTAAATAATAATATATCACCGAGTATTATACCACCAAAAATGCAAACAGCAAACTGTTTGCCACGGCTGCGCCGTGTGCCGTGGTAATCACGGCAATTTTTTGTGATACAATGTTCTAAAACCAAAACAATAGTTTTGAAAATTGCTTATAGCAATTTTGCGGCGCTTCACGCCGCAGTTTTAGGTTATTATACCACCAAAAATCACCTTTATCAACATAATTAATATTAATAAAACATATTAATATATATAAAACAAAAGGAATGATTATTTTGAAATACTATCCCGAAGGAACAAATAAGGCGCTCGCAAAAAAATTTGAAAGCGCAGCTCAGATAAAAGAGGCGATGAACAGCGGGGAAACAGTTGAGGGAAAGGTTTTGCTCTGCGATAAGGAGCGCAATTTGCATATTGATTTGGGGGCATATAAGGGAATTATCCCCTACCGTGAGGGTGCAATCGGCATTCAGGAGGGAACACTGCGGGATATTGCCCTTATTTCAAAGGTTAATAAAAGCGTATGCTTTCGTATAATCGGCTTTCATCGCCTTGAAAGCGGCGAAAAAATTGCTGTATTATCCCGCAGAGCTGTTCAGCTTGAATGTATGAAAAACTATGTTGATAAGCTAAGGGAGGGGGATATTATTGATGCAAAAATAACCCATCTTGAAAGCTTCGGCGCATTTATTGATATCGGCTGCGGAATTAATTCGCTTATTCCGATTGATATGCTTTCGGTTTCAAGAATAAGCAATCCCCGCCAGAGGCTGAGCGTTGGGCAAACGGTTAAAACGGTTTTAAGAAAAAGAGAGGAAGGAAAGCTAACCTTTTCGCTCAGGGAGCTTCTCGGAACCTGGCAGGAAAACGCAAGCCTTTTTTCGGTTGGAGAAACCGTTGGCGGAATTGTTCGCAGCGTTGAAAGCTACGGTGTTTTTATCGAGCTTATGCCAAATCTTGCAGGGCTTGCCGAATACAGCGAAGAGCTGAGAGAGGGGCAGAGCGTTTCGGTATACATAAAAGCAATTATCCCCGAAAAAATGAAAATCAAGCTTGCCGTTGTTGAGGCGTTTGATGAGATTAATCCGAAAAGCGAGCTTGTTTATTTTGAAAATGGGGAGCATATTTCCTCCTGGCACTATTCGCCCTATGGCGCAACAAAAACAGTTGAAACTTTCTTCAATTAAAAAAACGGCTCAATCTGAGCCGTTTTTACTATTCACTTGCCACTTGCCACTAAGCAGAAAATCATTTGATTTTCTGTTTCTTTGTTTTAGCGTCGCAGGTTATGCGAACGCCGAGCTTTTTAAGTGTGCTTTCATCAACGGGGGAAAGCATAACCGTTGAATGCATTTCGGTATTCTTAAGGTTTTTAAGCTGTGCAAGCGCTGCGGCAGCATTGCTGTCGGTAGCAGCGGAAATTGAAAGCGCAAGAAGTGTTTCATCGGTATGAAGCCTGGGGTTGTGGTTGCCGAGATATTCGGTCTTGAGCTTCTGAACGGGCTTGATAACCTCGGGAAGAATGAGAAAGGTTTCATCGTCAATTCCTGCAAGATTTTTAAGCGCATTGAGAAGCATTGCCGAGGAGCATCCGAGAAGCTCGGAGGTTTTTCCTGTTATAATCTCTCCGTTGTTGAGTTCGATTGCCGCAGCAGGAGCGTTTGTTCTCTTTTCAACCTGTCTTGCCCAAACAACGCATTTTCTGTCGGTTTCGGTTATGCCTGCCTGATTTAAAAGCAGTTCAAGCTTATAAACCTCTTCCTTTGCAGCAGGCGAGTTAACGCTTGCGCAAAGCGCCTTAAAATAGCGGCGGATGATTTCCTGGTTTGAAGCCTCTCTGCACGCTTCATCATCAACAATGCATTTGCCCGCCATATTAACGCCCATATCGGTTGGGGACTTATAGGGGCATTCGCCGTAAATCTTATCAAAGGTTGCCTTTAAAACAGGGAAGATTTCAACATCACGGTTGTAGTTAACCGTTGTTTTGCCATATGCCTCAAGGTGCCAGGGGTCAATCATATTAACATCGTTGAGGTCGGCAGTTGCTGCCTCGTATGCAATGTTAACAGGATGGCGAAGCGCAAGATTCCAAATCGGGAAGGTTTCGAATTTTGCATAGCCAGCCTTGATTCCTCGCTTGTTTTCGTGGTAGAGCTGGGAAAGGCAGGTTGCCATTTTTCCGCTTCCGGGACCGGGAGCGGTTATGACAACAAGCTTTCTTGAGGTTTTGATATAATCGTTTTTGCCATAGCCATCGTCGCTGACAATCTGGGAAATGTTTGAGGGATAGCCTTCAATAACATAGTGGTGGTAAACAGGATAGCCCATTGCTTCAAGCCTTTTTTCGAAGGCTTCAACACGGGAGGAGGGAGTGTATTTGGTTAAAACAACACTGCCGACCATAAGACCGATATTGGTAAACTCACCAATGAGGCGAACAACGTCATCGTCGTAGGTTATTCCAAGGTCGCCGCGGAGCTTTGCTTTTTCAATATCCTGAGCATTAATAACAATAACTATTTCTGCCTCTTCCTTAAGCTGAAGAAGCATCTGGAGCTTACTGTCGGGCTGGAAACCGGGCAAAACACGGGAAGCATGGTAGTCATCAAAAAGCTTTCCGCCAAACTCAAGATAGAGCTTTCCGCCGAATTCGTTTATTCTCTCACGGATTCTTGACGATTGAAGGGATTTGTATTTATCATTATCAAAGCCTATTTTGTACATAGAGCCTGTTCACCTCCTGAAAAAATACAAGATATATTGTATCACCATTAATTATATATTTCAATGCATATATAAAAATTTTTTAAATTCTTTCGCCATGGGGACGCACCGCTACGCGCAACCAATAAAAAAGGTTCGTAGAGGGCGAGGAACGTCCCCGTGTGCTGATGAGAAAACGCTATTGACATTTAACAGCAATTGTGTTAGTATTTGTTGCGGAAAAAACCTACAAAACAAATAGGAATTTAAAAACGAACAGGAGATATAGCAATGGAAATAACAAAGCAAACAACAATGGGCGATATGCTTGAGTACGACAGAGGAATTGCAGTTATTCTTATGCAGAGCGGAATGCATTGCGTTGGCTGTCCCGCATCAGTTGGCGAAAGCCTTGAAGAGGCTTGCATGGTTCACGGAATTGAT
Organism: uncultured Clostridia bacterium; assembly: GCA_947302895.1. GTDB lineage: Bacteria > Bacillota > Clostridia > Oscillospirales > Acutalibacteraceae > Eubacterium_R. The sequence goes on from CAMYWU010000002.1 coordinate 22,093, forward strand.
TGCGATACAGTTCTGGGTCAGATTAAGGAGTATCTTGCAAATAAATAATTACGAGTTACGAATTACGAATGACGAATTTATGGTGCTGCGCACGGCAATTATATTAAAAGTACGGGAGGGTATATTTGCCCTCCCGTTATTTTTTTATTGAAATATTATTTATATTATGTTAATCTATGGCTATGAATGAGAAAAGATTTGCAAAAAGATATATAATATCGCTGTTTGCGCTGTATTTTTTCGGTGCGGTATTTCTGTTTTTAATAACGCTTTTTCTAAGCAACCGCAACGATGTTAACAATGCGCTTTCGATTAATCAGATTATAGCGGTTTCGCTTTTGTTTCCGCTTCTTCCCTGCGCCTCGTTTGCAGGCTTCTGCATGGCGTTTTGGAGGATTAAGGAATTTAAAGCGTGGCAGAAAATTGCAATCTGTGTTTTCTTTCCGATAACGCTTGTGTTAATAACGCTTTACGGCTTTGTTATGCTGATTCCGAGCGTTATCAAGCAGTTTAGAGCAATGTATAAAATAATTGATTGAGCGAAGCGAAAAACCGAAAACTCGCAACTCGTAACGCGAAACTCGCAACTTAAAAACGGAGTTTTTATTATGTTTGTTGATATAGCAAAAATCAAAATCAAGGGCGGCGACGGCGGCGACGGCGCAGTTGCTTTCCACAGAGAAAAATATGTTGCCTCGGGCGGTCCCGATGGCGGCGACGGCGGCAAGGGCGGCGATATCGTTTTCGTTGTTGATGATAACCTTGCAACACTTGCCGATTTCAGATACAAAAGAAAATACAAGGCTCAAAACGGCGAGCCCGGAAAAGGCGGACGCTGCAACGGCAAAAAGGGCGCAGACCTTGAAATTCGTGTTCCAAGAGGAACAATAATCAAGGAAGCAAACAGCGGCGCCGTTATGGCTGATATGAGCAAAACCGAGCGTTTTATTGCCGCAAAGGGCGGAAGAGGCGGCTGGGGCAATCCCCATTTTGCAACCCCGACAAGGCAGGTTCCCCGTTTTGCAAAGCCGGGCGTTCCGGGTGAGGAATGGGAAGTAAGCCTTGAGCTTAAGCTGCTTGCGGATGTTGGCTTGGTGGGCTATCCCTCGGTTGGAAAATCAAGCCTTATCTCAGTTGTATCCCAGGCAAAGCCGAAGATTGCCGATTATCATTTCACAACCCTTGTTCCGAATCTCGGCGTTGTTTCAATGGGTGAGGGCAACAGCTTTGTTATTGCCGATATCCCCGGTCTTATCGAGGGCGCAAGCGAGGGAATAGGCCTCGGACATCAGTTTTTGCGCCACGTTGAAAGGTGCAGACTGCTTATTCACATTGTTGATGTAAGCGGCAGCGAGGGCAGGGATCCAAAAGATGATTTTGAAAAAATCAACGAGGAGCTTGTTAAGTTCAATCCCGAGCTTGCAAAGCGCCCGATGATTGTTGCAGGCAACAAAATCGATATGGCAGAGCCCGAGCAGATTGAAGAGTTCAAGAGCTATGTTGAAGCAAAGGGCTATGAATATTTCTCAATCTGTGCGCCGATTCTTGAGGGAACAAAGGAGCTTATGAACGCAGTTTGGAATAAATTGCAGGAGCTTCCGCCGATTAAGGAATACGAGGTTGAAGAAATACCCGTTGAAGCGATTATTGAAAACAGCGGCGGCTTTAAGATAACCGAAGAGGACGAGGGCTATTTCCTTGTTGAAGCGGATTGGTTCCCGAAAGTTCTTAAGGGAATTGATGTTGAAGATTATGAGGCACTGCAGTATATGCAGAGAGTTCTTGAAAAAAGCGGCGTTTTTGAAGCGCTTAAAGAGAGGGGAATTAAAGAGGGCGATATAGTAAGCCTTTATGATATTGAATTCGAGTATGTTCCGTAATGAGATTTGTTGAAAGAGAAGTTAAACCCGACGGGCTAAGCCCCCTGAACCTTGCATTCATAGGCGACGGAGTTTATGAAATGCTTGTAAGGGAGAGCCTTGTGCTTGATGCAAACCGTCCTGTTAAGGATTTGCACCGTGAGAGCGTTAACTATGTAAGCGCAAAGGCGCAAACCGAGGCGTATTTCAAAATTAAGGACAGCCTGAGCAAAAAAGAGGAAGCAATCTTCAA
>CAMYWU010000003.1 GCA_947302895.1 uncultured Clostridia bacterium
TCGGGAAAACGCTGCGTGTTTCTCAGCGACAAATCACAATTTAAACAAAAAAAACGACTGACTTGCGTCAGCCGTTTTTGTTGTTTAATTACTCAGCGTCGAAGGTTTTCTTAGCTTCTTCCCAGCCAGCCTTAATGCTCTTGAGACCTTTGGAAACAATCTCCTTGAAGTCTTCTGTTGCGCCTGCAGCAGCTTCCTGAAGCTTTGCAAGTGTTTCTTTAGCGTCTGCAAGCTTTGCTTCAATCTCTTCCTTCTTCTCTTCTGCGGTTGCAGCCTTTGCAGCGTTCTCAGCTATCGCAGCCTGTGCAGCAGCAAGTCTTGCGATCGGAACTCTGAACGGTGAGCAGGAAACGTAGTCAAGACCAATCTTGTGGCAGAACTCAACTGAGCTCGGGTCGCCGCCGTGCTCACCGCAGATACCGCAGTGAAGTGAAGGTCTTGTTGCCTTACCGTTCTTAACAGCCATTTCCATAAGCTGGCCAACACCTGTCTGGTCGAGCTTAGCAAACGGATCGTTCTCGAAGATCTTTGCATCATAGTATGCATCAAGGAACTTACCAGCGTCATCACGGCTGAAGCCGAAGGTCATCTGGGTAAGGTCGTTTGTACCGAAGCAGAAGAATTCAGCTTCCTTAGCGATATCAGCTGCTGTAAGAGCTGCACGAGGAATCTCAATCATAGTACCAACTTCATACTTCATATCGCTTCCTGCTGCAGCGATTTCTGCATCAGCAGTTGCAACAACGATATCCTTAACATACTTAAGCTCTTTGGTGTCGCATGAAAGAGGAATCATAATCTCGGGAACCATATCCCAATCAGGATGAGCCTTCTTAACATTGATTGCAGCACGGATAACAGCCTTAGTCTGCATCTTAGCGATTTCAGGATATGTTACAGCAAGACGAAGTCCTCTGTGACCCATCATCGGGTTGAACTCGTGGAGACCCTGAATGATACCCTTAATCTCTGCAACGGTCTTATTCTTAGCCTTTGCAAGCTTCTCGATATCAGCTTCCTCAGTGGGAACGAACTCGTGAAGCGGAGGATCAAGGAATCTGATTGTAACGGGGCAGCCTTCAAGTGCTTCATAAAGCTTTTCAAAGTCGCCCTGCTGATAGGGAAGAATCTTATCAAGAGCTTCTTCTCTCTCTTCAACCGTATCTGAGCAAATCATCTCACGGAAAGCAGCAATTCTGTCTTCCTCGAAGAACATATGCTCTGTACGGCAAAGACCAATACCCTCAGCGCCAAGCTCTCTTGCCTTCTTAGCATCAGCAGGAGTATCAGCGTTTGTTCTAACCTTAAGAGTTCTGAACTTATCAGCCCAAGCCATAATTCTTCCGAAGGTTCCTGCGATTTCAGCATCCTTGGTAGCTATGATGCCATCATAGATGTTACCGGTTGAACCGTCGATTGAAATATAGTCGCCCTCGTGGAATTCCTTACCGGCGAGTGTGAATACTTTGTTGTCTTCATCCATAACGATTTCAGAGCAACCTGATACGCAGCAGGTTCCCATACCACGAGCAACAACGGCTGCGTGGGAGGTCATACCGCCACGAACTGTAAGGATACCCTGAGAAGCCTTCATACCTGTGATATCCTCAGGTGAAGTCTCAAGACGAACAAGAACTACCTTTTCGCCTCTTGCGTTCCAAGCCTCTGCGTCTTCAGCAGTAAATACGATTTTACCGCAAGCAGCACCGGGAGAAGCTCCAAGACCCTTGCCCATAGGAGTTGCAGCCTTAAGAGCAGCAGCGTCGAACTGGGGATGAAGAAGTGTATCGAGGTTACGGGGATCGATCATAGCAACTGCTTCTTCCTCTGTTCTCATGCCCTCGTCAACGAGGTCGCAAGCGATCTGAAGAGCTGCCTGAGCGGTTCTCTTACCGTTTCTTGTCTGAAGCATATAGAGCTTACCGTGTTCAACAGTAAATTCCATATCCTGCATATCTCTGTAGTGGTTCTCAAGAATTGAGCAAACCTTTGTGAATTCAGTAAATGCCTCGGGGAATTTCTGCTCCATTTCGGAGATGTGCATAGGAGTACGAACACCTGCAACAACGTCTTCACCCTGTGCGTTTGTTAAGAACTCACCGAAAAGACCCTTAGCGCCTGTTGCGGGGTCACGTGTGAATGCAACACCTGTTCCGCAATCGTCGCCCATATTACCGAATGCCATAGCCTGTACGTTAACAGCTGTACCCCAAGAATAAGGAATATCGTTATCACGACGATATACGTTTGCTCTTGGGTTGTCCCATGAACGGAAAACAGCCTTAACAGCGCCCATGAGCTGCTCTTTAGGGTCGCTCGGGAAGTCCTGACCGATCTTTGCCTTATATTCAGCCTTGAACTGCTCTGCAAGCTCTTTGAGGTCGTCAGCAGTAAGCTCAACGTCCTGAGTTACGCCTCTTGCTTCCTTCATTTCGTCGATAAGCTGCTCAAAATACTTCTTACCAACTTCCATAACAACGTCTGAATACATCTGAATAAATCTTCTGTAGCAGTCGTATGCCCAACGAGGATTGCCTGATTTCTCAGCCATAACCTCAACAACCTCTTCATTAAGACCAAGGTTGAGGATTGTGTCCATCATACCGGGCATTGAAGCACGTGCGCCTGAACGAACGGATACAAGAAGCGGATTCTCTTTATCGCCGAACTTCTTGCCGTTTATTTCTTCCATCTTAACGATATATTCTTCAATCTCTTTCATGATTGAAGGATTGATCTGTCTGCCATCCTCATAATACTGTGTGCAAGCTTCAGTTGTGATTGTGAAGCCCTGAGGAACGGGAAGACCGATGTTTGTCATCTCTGCGAGGTTTGCACCCTTACCGCCGAGAAGCTCTCTCATGTTAGCGTTACCCTCACTGAACAGGTAACAATATTTTTTAGCCATTGGAATTACCCCCTAAAAAATTATTGCAAGTTTAAATTTACTGTTATTTGCGAATAACAGTTTAATGCGCTTATATAATAACATAGTGGTATGTAAATATCAAACATTTTTTGCTAATTTTATCATTGTTAATTAAAATAGTTGAATTTTTCTTAAAATTAGTGCATAATTATATAAAATCAAAAAACCGATTTGCCTCCCTTATAAAGGGAGGGGGACCGCTTGCGGTGGAGGGATGGGCATTTTCTTTCAGAACGCCTACCTGCAATGCGGTCTGAATTCAAGGAAGAGTTGCCGAAACGCATTCAGTCACTTCGTTCCGACAACGACCATCCCTCCGTCACTTCGTGCCACCTCCCTTTACAAGGGAGGCAATAAGGATAGGAGATTATATTTATGAAAGCTGCAATAATTCTTGCCGGCGGCAAGGGAACAAGAATGAAGAGCGAACAGCCAAAGGTTATGTGTGAGGTTATATTTGAGCCCATGATCAGTTATGTTGTTCGTGCTGTTAAAGAGGCAGGCGTTGAAGATATCTGCGTTATAACAGGCTATAAACACGAGATTGTTGAAAGCTATCTTGCAAATCTTGATTCAAACATTAAAACTGCCCTCCAGCAGCCACAGCTCGGAACAGGCCATGCGGTTATGCAGGCAAGGGAGTTCATCTCGGGTCATATGGAGGATGATATTCTTATTTTAAACGGCGACGGTCCGCTTATGGACGCCGAAACAATTAATAAGGCATATCAGTATCATAAGGATAACAACAACGCAATAACCCTTATCAGTGCCGTTGTTGACGATACCCACGGTATTGGCCATATCAAGCGTGATAAAAACGGAACCCTTCTCAGAATCGTTGAGGATAAGGATGCAACCGAGGATGAAAAGAAGATTATGGAGGCAAACGCCGGAGTTTACTGGTTCAAGGGCGATGAGCTTCTTTATGCAATCAACAATATCAAAAACGATAACGCTCAGCAGGAATACTATTTAACAGATGCGCTTGAAATCCTCATAAAGAGAGGAAGAAACAAGGGCGCATACGTTTGCGAAAACAGCGAGGCTGTTCTTGGCGCAAACGACAGAATTCAGCTCATGGATTTGAATACAATTATGCGCCGCAATATCAACAACGCTCATATGCTTTCGGGCGTTGATATCCCCTGCACCGATGGCGTTATGATTGGCAAAAATGTTAAAATCGGTAATTCGGCGCAGATTCTTCCGAACACAATTATTATCGGCGATTCCGAAATCGGCGAAAACTGCGTTATAGGTCCTAACTGCTATATTAAGGACTCAAAAATCGGCGCTGAGGTTGTTCTTGATAACTGCAAAATTCTTGATTCAACCATTGAAGACGGCGTTGACTGCGGCCCGTTCGTTAAGGTCAGGGCAAACTCCGTTCTTAAAAAGAATGTTCATATCGGAAACTTTGTTGAGGTTAAAAACTCCGTTGTTGGCGAGGGAACAAAATCCGCTCATCTTACCTATATCGGCGACAGCGATGTCGGAAGCGATGTTAATTTTGGCTGCGGAACCGTAACCTGCAACTACGACGGCAAAAACAAAACCCGCTGCAAGATTGGCGACGGCGCCTTCATCGGCTGCAACACAAACCTTATTGCACCCGTTGAGGTTGGCGAAAAGGCATATATTGCCGCAGGCTCAACAATTACAAACGATATTCCCAGCGATGCTCTTTCAATTGCAAGAGCAAAGCAGGTTAACAAAGAGGGCTGGGTAAAGAGGAAGAAGCCGTATAAAGAGAAAAATAGTAATAATTGACCGAGCGAAGCGAGTTACCGCTTTGCGCCCCTTGAAAAGGGGAGAGGGCCACGAAGTGGCGAGGGGATGGTCGCAGTGATTATAAATGCGCTGCAATAAAGCGTTCTTATGATATATGACCATCCCTCCGTCTGCTGCGCAGCCACCTCCCTTTAGCAAGGGAGGCAAATAGGTTAGGATTTATATGATGAAAAGAGAGAATATAATTAAAGCTCTTTGCTTAGGGTTGGGGGTTGTTCTGGCGGTTTCGCTTGCCTCGTGTGCGGCGAAAAAGGACGATGAAACAACAACCAAAGCTCCTGCCGCTCCAAAAACAACGGTTTCAACAACCGTTACAACGACTGAGGATGAAAACACAACCTTTCCCGAGTCGAAAACAAGAAAGATTTATGAGGGCTTAAGCAAGGATAAAAACGGCGATTATCCCTATAAAATCGCAACATATTCAACTTATTATAATTCCGGCGACAAAACAAGAACTCAGAATCTTAAAACAGCGGTTGGCAAGGTAAACAACATTGTTATTCCCGCAGGAAAGGTTTTTTCGTTTAACCAGACAGTTGGCAAAAGAACGGTTACCGCAGGCTACGAGACCGCAAAGGTTGTTGCAGACGGCGAATTTGTTGACGGACTCGGCGGAGGCGTTTGCCAGGTTAGCTCAACGCTGTTTGAATGTGCGCTGAAATAATCGAAAGAAACCACCATACCTTGAAGGTTGCATATGTTCCGCTTGGAGGCGACGCAACTGTTCAGTGGAACAGCAAGGATTTAATATTTAAAAACACAAGCGCAAGCGATTTTCGTATTAAAATGGTTTGCGACAGCGGCAAGCTCACCTGTTCCCTTTATGCAAAAGAGGATATCGACGTTGGCAAAATCAGCGTTAATATTTCAAAAAGCGGCAACAACAGCTATGTTTTAACAAGAACAGTTAACGGCAAGCAAAACTACCGCACCTCAAGCTCCTACAGGGAACAGAAAACAACAACCAAAAAGGAAACAACCACTAAAAAAGACGAAAAAACAACCAAGAAAAAGAAAACAACTAAAAAAGAAACAACAACTGCCAAGCAGGCAGAGGAAAACAACGAATAACAAAAGACAGGGGATGCGATCGCATCCCCTGTCTTTTGTTATTTGATTATCTTGCAAGCTTTAAGAGCATTGCGAAATCCTTTGCGTTTATTATGCCGTCGTGGTTAAGGTCAAGATGTGAAACATAGGTTTCCTCGCCCTGTCTTGCATTGATTGAATCTGCAAAGGTGTATTCCTCGCTGAGTCCGCAGCCCTTGGTGCATTCGATATGTGCAACGCCGTTTTCAAATGAAACAAGCTGAATATCGTGGTCATCCTGCCATATTGCATAGGTCTGAACGTCCTCTGTGATATTGCTCAGCTCCTCGCTCCATTCAATAAACTGCTTGCAAAGCGGGTTTTCGGGAGCTCCAAACACTGCCGATTCTCCGCCGTTAACAATCTCTTCTGCAAGCTTGTTATCAAGCTTATCGCTATCGTAATAGCGAACAACGAAGAAATCCCTTGTTACGTTTATGCGAACGCTCATATTTTCTGCGTCTGCAAGGTTAACATTGTAGTAATAGATAATTCCGTCCAGGAACTGCTCGGGGTCGTATGTAACAAAGCTTGTTCCATCGTATCCCTTAACATATACGGTGTTGCCGTCAACCTCTTCATATCTGTCGATTGAGGTTGAAACAATTCTTGAAGAATTCGGAATATCAATATCAACATAAATCGAGCCGTCAACTGCGGAATAATTTGCATTCGCTTCAATCGTCTGGTTACCTATTGAATCCTCAATAATTTCTCCGAGAAGCGGATTTGCGCTGAGGTCAAGAACTGTCAGATGATTGTTTGAACAGTTAAGGCTTGAAAGAAGAGTGTTTGCGCTCAAATCAAGCTCTGTTAGCTCATTCTGGAAAATGCTGAGAGTTTCAAGCTTTGTATTATGCGAAAGGTCAATGCTTTTAATCTCATTTGAATGGCAAACAAGCTTGGTAAGATTGGTATTAAGCGCAAGCTGAAGCCCCTTGATAAAGTTAGCCGAACAGTTAAGCTCAACAAGCTCCTCATTGTTGAGAAGATTAAGAGAGGTAAGATAGTTACCCTGGCAGGTTAAGCTTTTCAAGGCAACAAGGGAATAAACATTGAGCGTTTCAAGTCCGATACCGCCAACACGCAGAGTTCTTAAAGCCGTGAAATTTTCAATTCCCGATAAATCAGCAATCTCAACATATGTTCCTTCGCCATATTTAGCCTCAAGAAATCCCGAAACGTCTATTAAGGTTACGCCGCTTCTTTCCGTCTGGGAAAGATAGCCATCGTGGTCGGGGTCGAGATATTCCTCAACAATCTCTCTGAAAACATCATCCTTGAAATTCATGCTGTTGATTGCCACATAGTCATCGGCATAAGCAAACATGGATACGCTTATGCTGCAAGCAAGTGCGGCAATTGCAAGCAAGGAGGAAAGATATTTTTTGATTTTATTATTCTTAAACATATTCAATTCCTCCTTAGCTTCTTCTTATTGTTATGGCAACAGTTGCCCTTGCGGTTGTTCCGTCGGCATTTGTTACCGTGCAGGTTATTGTTGTTGCAAGTGTTTTAAGTCTGTAGCTTCTTCCTGCGCTTGTTAAATCAACGAATCCGTTTTCATCAACAGATACATAGTTTGAAAGCGATGAAGACCAGGTTACACTTGCAGGCGCCGAAGCATTCTCAGGTGTTGCAACATACGCAAGCTGAATTCCGTTGAAGCCGCTGAAGTTATCACCGTAACCCGTCTTGAGTAGGATTCCGTTTTCAATAGCTTCGCCGTCTGCGGTAAGGGTTATCGCATCAACAGGAATTATTTCAACCTCGGTGCTGTTAACAAGATTGATTGTATATGAGAATACATCCGTTCTGTCGTAATCATCAGTGGTTATCAGTTCAACGGTTATTGAAGCGCTGTCTGACTCATTTGTCTTTGTGATAATCAGATTATTGCCCGAAACAGCGGAATCTGTTCCGTTTTCGTTTCTGGTCATCCACTGAGCAGATTTAACCATTGCGCCTTCATTCATTTCATAGGTAACAAATACCCTTGAATAATCGTCAACAACATAATTTCCGCCGCTTTCAATTACGGCATCGTCAACCTTGATTGTCGGCTGAGGTCTGATAAACTCATGACCCTCAAGATTTGCTATAGCGGCAAGAAGATTTTCGCACGCCATATCAATTTCATCCTGAGGCGCATAAACATTATCCATAACAGCCTCTGCTGCTTCAATCTGAGTCTGAAGTGCGCCGCTGTATTCTTCTACATAATCCGTCTGCTCAATAGCTTTTGCCTCGGCAAGCGCTTCCTGAAGAGCGGTTGTATCCCAGGTTGTATATGCAGTTATTGTTCCAACATAACCGCCGTCTATTGCTGTTACGGTTATTGTTGACTCGCCCTGAGTTAAGAAGGTTACATTTCCCTGTGCATCAACAGTTGCAACCTCCTCGTTTGATGATGTATACAGGCAATCGTTAACGCTGAGAGCCTGAGCAGCTGTGCTCTGGTCTGTTTGTTTGAGGTTAACAGGAACCTTCTTGGTCTGCTGCGGAGCACCGTATACCTTATCGCTGTCAAAGGTAACAGCTGTTGCGCCAAAGCGAACAAAGGAAACATACTTACTATCGCTATAGGTATTTCCATCCTCAGTTGTTATGGTGCAGGTGATTATTGCCCAGCTTCCTGTCGGCGAAAGATTTGTTACATTGCCGAGATCGTCAACCTGGAGTAAATCGTTTGACGAGGTCCATTCAATTGTCTGGTAAAGCGGCTCATCATCATAAGGAAGAAGATCCGCTTTAAGCTTAAACTTCTTATTTGGGAGAAGTGAATTACCCGAGGTGTATCTTATAAAGCCTTCATTTGGCTCTGAAACACCGCTCTGCTCGCCATCTACGGCAATCTTAACGCCCGTTGCAGGAACATATCTCCTGAGTCCGTTATAAGCAGCAATCAGGGTTTCAAGATAGGAATTAACCTCCAACTGAGTTGCGGTTTCCTCCTCTATTGCCCTCTCGCTTTCCTGAATTGCCGCAGCAAGAGTATTCAGGCTTTCTTCGGTATAAACCTTATCGCCCGAAATGTTTTCAATTATGGGCTTGTATTCATTAACCTTGTCTGCAAGCTCGGTGAAATCAGTTTCAATAATGACATTTGACGTTGAAACAAAGCCTCCGTCAACGGATACCGCAGTAACAACTGCCGTTCCGGTGTTAACAGGAGTAAGCGCACCGTTTGAGCTTACAGTAACAACGCTTTCATCGCTTGAGCTCCACTCAATTGCCGTAACATCGGGTCCGCCTGTAAACTGATACTGAAGCGCAGTTGTCTGTGAAGTTGCAAACATTGTCTTGGTGCTTGGCTTAATGGTGAGCCCTGTTGCAACATTATCTGCAAGAACAACATAAATTATTCTTGAAGTTTCTCTGTTGTAGTTATCAACAGCAGTAATCTTAATCTTTGCCCAGCCCTTGGCATTATCACTTGGAGTAAGCCTTATCTCCTTGTTGTCCGTAGGCGAGGAAGTTTTAATATTACTTGTTGAAACGGCGCTCCACGAAAGCGACTTATAGCTTGCATTGCTCGGATATACCGAAGCAGTTATATCAATATAGTTTCTTGTGTTATTCGACTGATAGCCCGAATTTGAAAGTTTAATTGTTAAGTGGTCGTTATCCGGAACAGTACCGTATTCAACCCTTGTATCAGAACCAATGGTTGGGTCGTTATATGTTTCGTATGAAAGGTTGAAGCCCTCAATTAAGGTATACGGATGCTTAATCATTTCCTCATAGGAATCAACAACATCCTGAGCAATCTGGTCAATTTCAGCCTGGGATAGGGTTAGGTCGTTGAGCGAATTAACCGCAATCTCATATTTGTTTTTGAATATCTGGGAATATGAGTATTCGTAGTTTTGATATTCAACATCCTTATAATTTTCGATTGCCGCTTTAAGAGCGCTTCTGTCGCCCTCGGTTGAAACAGTACATTCGCCCTTAACACCGCCGTCATACGATACGGCACGAACTGTTGTTGAGCCTGCGTCAACGAAGGTTACAAGTCCCGTCTGGTCGATTGTTGCAACATTTTCATCATCGCTTTCCCAGTAATAGTCCTGGATTGAAGCTCTGCCGAGATGAAGAACGCCCGTACCCGTTGGCTCAACCGTACAAGCAAGCTGATAGGTTGCTCCAACAGTTCCGTTAATATTGTTATCGGAAAGCCTGAGCGCAGTTACCGGGAAGTATGCAAACGATACCCAAACGGTATCCGAACACTGATTTCCGAAGTGGTCTGTTACAGTACAGGTAATCTGTCCGTAGCAAGCCTTATTTGAGGTTGGAACCGCCTGACCCTCTGAGGAAACGGAAATATCGGAAGTTGCGCTGCTCCATTCAACGGTTTCATACGAAGCGTTGTTCGGATAAAGTCTTACCTTAAGCGGACGGTCGCCGTTTGTATAGCCGATTCCATCACCGCTGATACTTTCGGTTATAAGATTAAGGTCGTACTGATAGAATTCCGAAGTGGGCTCGCCTTCAATATAGATTTCAACCGCACTCATATATGTATATCTTTCAAGCTGATTATACGCTGCTTCGAGTTTTGCGTACTCTGCATCAACCTCTTTCTGGGTTTTTCCGCCCTCTGCAACAAAGGCTCTTGCCTCTTCGAGTGCTTCAGTATAAACAGCCCAGGTACTAGGATAGTATGTTTGCGCTGAAAGATTAAGGTCTGTATACGACTGGATTAAATTTCTGAGGTGGTCGTAGTTGGTTATAACATTAATTATGCAGCTTGCGGTATATCCGCCATCAGCAGTAGTACAGGTTATAACGCAATCGCCGCCGTAAACATATGTTACAAGTCCGCTTTCGCTAACAGTTGCAACGCTCTCGTCGCTCGACTCCCAGAAAACGTCCTTAACCGAAGCGGAGGAAATGCCCGTTGGTGAAACTGTTGCTGAAAGCTGAGTTGTTTCGCCAACCTTCTGGTCTCTGAGTTCTGAATAATTGAGGCTTACGCCCGTTGCTTTATTTCTTGCGAAAGCTACATAAGCAGTATCAATTCTCTCGTTGCCCATATAATCAACAACCTTACAGGTTATGATTGCTGAGCACGGGTCGTTTGATGTTGGTGTGCAAACGCCCTTATCATCAACACTGATTTTGCTGTTTGAAGAGCTCCATTCAACCTCGCTGTACATAGCGCTGCTCGGAGTTACCTTATAATCAAAATCGTAGCTGTAGTTTTTGTAATTGGAGGTTGAACCAACCGAAACAGTAACATAATCGCTCTTGAGCGCCTTTTTACCTGTTCCGAGGATATCAATGCTTCCAACGCTTACAAAACCGCCAAGTCTATAAAAAGCAGTAAGAAGATTCTGAGCATATGTATCGCAGGTTGTCTGGGAAGCCATATCCTGATCGTAGTATACGGAATAAGCCAGATCAAGCTTTCTCATATACTGCTGATATTCCTTCTTGTTTGCTTCGGTTCTGATTATCGCAGTCTTTTCGCAAAGGTCGATGATATTCTTAAGATATTTTTTATTTGGCTTAACAACAACCTTTGCAGTATCAACAACCGCATTATCGGCAGTAACGCAGTAGAGAGTTGCCTCGCCGACGTCTTTACCGGTTATAACAGCATCGCTGTTATTGTTGCCTTGATTTCTTACGGTGAAAATGCTTTCATCTGATGAATACCAGTTAGCCTTCGGGGTTGCAAGGTTTGAACCCGTAAGCTGACCGTCGTATGTTACTGTATGTGAAACATTTTTATCGGTTAAGTTTGTTACTTCGATATTATCGCCGTTAATTTCGTTAGCTGTGATATGGTTGTTTGAAACGCAAACCGTTATAACATTCGATTTAACTTTACCGTCGTTTGAAACCGCATAGATATTAAACGTATCGGCAACTTCATGTCCTGCCTTCTGCTTAATGGTTGCAGTATGGGTATCATCGGAGAGGTCGTTATTATAATATGAATTATCAATAACCCATCTCAGATTCTGGTTTGTTGCGCTGGAAGGGCTGACACCGGCTTTAATAACAGCGCCGTTGCCCATATATGCGCCCGACCTTGTTATTGTTACATAATGATAATCGGTTCCGTTGATTTTAACGGTTTTATCGCTTGCAATCTTTCCGCCGCTGTTTGCAACGCCCGTAACCGTTATATTAATCTTTTCAACGGGTATTCCCGTTTTAACCTCTTTTGTTGCGATAAACGAGGATATTTCATAAAACTTTCCGTTTGAAAGGAAATAGCCCGTATAGGTTTTAAGGGCGATGGTTGAAATACCGCCGTCAAGCGCCTCATAGTGGCCTTTATAGTCAATCGATGAAATATCGTTGCTCGCAGGTTCATCCTCGGTTGCCCAGATATAAATCGGGTCGCCGTTTTCATCAACCTCATCCGTCATAATACCCCATTCGGTATATAAGTTCTGCGACTCCGCAACTCTTACGGGATACAGGGTATAGGAATAATCTTCGTTTCCGTCTATTTCAACAATATCTGCGCCGTTTATATCAACCTGGGAAATGAAATTACCCGTTTTACCAACTACGGCAATCTCCCACGTTCTTTCAACATTATTTGTTGTTGAGGTAGCGGTTATAGTAACGGGCTTTGAGGAAAGCTGACCGTAGGGGCCGCCTGCATCAAGACCGGTTATAACACCTGTTTTTTCGTCAATTCTTGCAACCTCGGGATTTGATGAGGTCCAGACGATATCGCTCATATCGCCCGTGCTGGGATTAACATCAGTTACTGAAAGCTGAATCTGCGAGCCTTCCTTAACGGATTTTGCACCCTCGATATTGAAGCTTTCAATCGGCTGTGATTCAACAACGGTGAAGGTTATTGAATCGTTATATCTCATCTGAAGAATGATGTTTGCAACAATTTCAACGGCTGTTGCGGTAAGCTGAACAGGGTCTGCCGTTCCCTCAACAACCTTTGCAACGCCAAAGGCAACATCAAGCATTCCTGCAAGAACAGCTCTGTTGATATCAAGACCCATATATTCAATCATAATCTGGGCAACATCATCGGTGTTGAGCGTTCCTGTATTTTCAAGTGCATAGAAATAGTTTATGAATTTGAGAAGTCCGTTGATAACGTCCTCGGAATCGGGAGAAGCAAGAATTGTAACCTTACCTGTGTTTTTGAAGGTAACAAGTCCGCCGTCGGTTACGGTTGCAACAACCTTTCCTGATGAAAAGATTGAAGAAGCCTTAACGGAATACTGAACTCCGTAGTGAAGGCGCTGAGGAGAGGTTATAGCCGAAAGCTGAACGCTGTTTCCTACAGCCTGAGTTGTTGCTATCTTTGATTTATTTGTTATATGTGTTCCGTTTGGGAGAAAATTAGCATACCATTCGTTGTTTCTGACAACGTTAACATTAACGTGGTCCTCGCCGAGAAGCTCGCCTTCCTTTGAGAAAACCTGGCAGTAAATGCCTGTATTAACTCTATCGAGATAATCTCTGAGTGAATCAATAAGGTCGCCCTCATATGCATCAACATAATCTGCAAGCCATGATTCTGAACCGAGCGCCGCCTTTGCAATTGCAACAATGGCGTCGGTATCAAGAGTATCAAGGTCAACATATTCATTGTTGAAAGCCTTTTCAAGAAGCTCGCCAACTCTTGAACCGATTAACGGAATGGTTTTAACCTCATTATCAATCCAGAGCTGAACAACAGCACCCTTTGAGGAGTCGAAGGCTTTAACAAGTCCGTTCTGGTCAACGTCAACAAGTATCGGGTTTTCGCTATACCAGTTGAAATATGCGTTATCGGGAAGGTAGCTGTCTATAAGCTCGTGCTTAAGCTGGAGCTTTTCACCCTCAACCATGGTGATTATGTATTCAACCTCGTCGCTTCCTTCCTGATAAGTCGGAACCATCGTGTTTGAATCAGAAAAGAAAATCTGAAGGTCAACAGTGTCGATAACTCCGCTGTCTGCATATGCTGAAAAAGCAGGAACAACGGATGTTACTGCAAGAAGCACACACAGCAAAAGACTGATTAGTTTTTTCTTTAATGAATTTTTCATTTTTCTCCCTCCGAAAAATTCTCAAATATAAGAGATTAGTGCTAAAATATAATAAAACTAATAATAAACATATTACATCTATATTATTATAAACCTTTTAACAAACTTTTTCAATATTAATTATTTTTTACATATCATTGAATCAGACAAATTGCCCCCTCCCCTTTAAACAACAAAACTACATATTGTGTTTATTATCTCAATGTGATATAATGCTGTGGAAATATGCAAAAAATGTAAATTTTATTTATAGATACAACGGAGGACTTAAAATGACAAAATATGTTGTTGTTTTATACGACGGAATGGCTGATTACCCCGTTCCTGCGCTCGACGGGAAAACACCTATGATGTGCGCAAAAAAGCCAAATATGGATTATCTTGCCCAGAGGGCTGAGGTTGGTCTTGTAAGAACAGTTGCCGAAGGCTTGAAGCCCGGAAGCGACGTTGCAAATATGAGCGTTATGGGCTTTGACCCAAGAAAATTCTATACGGGAAGAAGTCCGCTTGAGGCAGCTTCAATCGGAATTGATATGAAGCCGAGCGACGTCTCGCTCAGAACAAATCTTGTTACTCTTTCCGAGGATGATTTGCCCTATGAGGAAAAAACAATCCTTGATTACTGCGCCGATGACATAAGCACGGAGGAAGCAAAAATCCTTATTGAATACATTCAGGAAAAGCTCGGAAATGAAGTTTTCACCTTCTATCCAGGAGTCAGCTACCGCCACTGCCTTATCTGGCAAAACGGAACAACCGAGCTTGGAAAAATGACTCCTCCCCACGATATAACGGGCAAGGTTATAACCGAGCATCTTTCAAAAGCTGAAAGCGCAAAGCCGCTTATCGAGCTGATGAAGAAATCCTATGATTTATTAAAGGACCACCCCGTTAATATTGAAAGAAAGAAAAACGGCAAGCGCCCCGCAAACTCAATCTGGCTCTGGGGCGAAGGAACAAGACCCTCCTACGACAGCTTTGAGAGCATATACAAAATCAAGGGCGGCGTTGTTTCGGCGGTTGACCTTTTAAAAGGTCTTGGCTTCTGCGCAAAAATGGATGTTGCAGAGGTTGAGGGCGCAACAGGATATATCGACACTAATTTTGAGGGCAAGGCAAAGGCTGCGCTTGAGCTTCTTGAAAAGGGCGACGACCTTGTTTATGTTCACTTTGAAGCGCCCGATGAATGCGGCCACAGAAACGAGCCCGAAAACAAGGTTCGTTCAATTGAGCTCATTGATGAAAAAGTTCTTCCAATACTCTTTGAGGGACTTAAAAAGTATGACGACTGGAAAATGATGATTCTTCCCGACCATCCGACTCCAATCGTTACTCGCACCCACGCAAGCGACCCCGTTCCGTTTCTTATCTACCATAAAAACGGCGAAATCGAAAGCGGCGTTGAAAGCATAAACGAAGAAAGCGCAAAACAGACAGGCGTTTTCATTGATTTCGGTCCTTCGTTAATGGGTAGATTTTTGGACTGATGTTTAGTGCCAATCTTTGTAGTTGATAAAATCTGCAAAATATGTTAAAATACTATAACCACTCGATAACAAATACAATCAAGGAACTTCTTTGATTGCTGAAAAGGGGGTGAACGGTTTGAAGAAATACAACTATTTTGACGATGACGAAACTGATTTCTCCGGGAATGATATAAATTCGCTCATCTCTTCCTTCGATGCTCCAAAGGAGGTTAAGAAAGAAGAAATAGACAGGTCTTTGAAAATCATTGAAGAAGACCAGAAAGAGCAGCGCTCAAAGGAAAAAGCAGCCGAAAAGAAGGCTAAAAAGGAAGCGGCTATTGCTGCTGTTAAGGCATTTTCCAAGAAGAGCGGTGAAAAAATTGTAACCGTTGCCCACAATGTAAAGCAAAAGAAGGTTTCCGAAGAGCTTGAAAATATGTCCGACCATAAAAAGCGGAATGTTACAATCGCTCTGATTTTCGTTTTCCTTGTTGTTTTTGTTTTGCTGGTATTCACAACGCTTCACGCCGTTAGCTCCGAGAATAAAAGAATTTCAAAATTCAATACGGATGCGGGAAAGATTTGCTCCCAGTATATAACCAAATACGGCAACTGCTCATATGAAAACCTCTATTCCCAGTATGGCATTATGGGCTACAGAATGAAGGGACTCTGCTTTGTCAGAGAGGTTGATTTCAATGACGATAACGTATCCGAGCTCCTTCTTTGCTATAACGACGGCGGCGAATACTACACCGAGGTTTGGGGATATAATAACGATAAATCGTTTGTTAATTTCTACCACGCAAAAGCAACTCAGACAGACAAAATGAGCAACGATGTCTGGATAACGATTTACACTAAAAACAACAAATATTATATCGGAACTCATTCGGGCGATAATCTTGAAAAGGTTGCCCTGTATGGACTCAAAGGAACAGAATTTGAGAAGAAATACAACGCAGATTATGATTCCGCTGCTCAGGCATTTACCGTTAAAAAAGAGGTTGATGCAACCTCCTTTGAAAGGGTTAAACTTGCGGTTTTAGTTGAAGAAAAAGCGCTTGTAACAACTGAGCAGGTTTCAAAATCAGTTGAATCCTTTATCGGAGCAACAGGGCTTTCAGAATTAATTAAGAGCTCGCAGAGCATACAGAATGCATATTATACGGTTGTTGATGAATTCAACCAGACATACGGAAAAGCAAAGGTTGTTAAGAAAAACGGACTGACCTATATCGACGGTCTTGCCGCTGTTGACCTTGTTGATTTCAACGGCGACGGCAAGGACGAGCTCGTTTTGGTTTACAGAAAAACCGTTAAAACAAGAAGCTCCGACGCAAAGGGCAATTATGTTGCCCAGACCGAGGATAAATACTATATTGAAATTTATCGCTACAACGGAACAAAGGCAGTTCTTATATACAAGAACGAAAACATTTCAAACAGCCTCGGCGATTCTTCGGATATGTACTACGTCATAAAGAAGAAAAATGATAAGGCTTATTACTGTGTTAACGCATTTTCAAAACAGAACTACGGCAAGATAATTAACGCAAGCTCAACTGTTTTCAAATACGACGGCTCGCAGTTTACTCAGCAGAACAAAACGGCATACAGAACCCGCTACGGTTCAACCGAATACTTCATAAACGATAACGAGGTAAGCAAGTCAAAATTTGAAGAAAAGGGTTATGCAGTTCCCTATTTCGACGGAACAAGCGCTTATGATGAAAACACCTATACGGTAAGCTTCCTCCAGAGAAAACGCCTCAAGGCGGATAATATGGACAACCGTGTAAACGATACCATAAGCACAATAAGAAAGCTTAATTCCTCATATTCGGGAAGCGCAGAATAAAGCAAAAACGCTCACGTTCAAAACGTGAGCGTTTTTTTCTTAATACTGCGTAAGACAGTCGGTTGTTATATATGTAACGCCTAAATCAACAAGGGTTTTCATCATCCGGCGGTCATCGGCCGCCCATGCTCCGAGCGGCAGACCCGCTTCAACGCATTTCTTTATAAGCTCGCCGCCGTTTTCAAAGTTCACCTTCTCGTTAACTCCGAAATCAATTCCGCAGTTTGCAATCGATTTTGCGCCTTCAATCGCTTCTTCGCTGATATCATCAACTATGTAGAGCAAGAGCGCCTCCTTATCAAGCTCCCTGATTTTCCTCAGGTTTTCCAGCTGGAAGGAAATATATGTTGGCGTAACGCCGTATTTTTCAACAAGGGCGATTATTTCATCATAATGCTCGGTGTTTTTCTTGCTCTTGAGCTCAATGAAGGCATTCATATTATATCTCTGGCATACCTCAAGATATTCCTCAAGGGTGCATATTTTCAGATTTTCATATTTATCAACATTGTGCCCGTTATTTGTATTAAGCTTAAGAAGCTCCTCATAGGTTGATTTTTCAATATTCTTTGAGGCGTTCATCATTCTGAAAGTAACAAAGTCATGATGAATAACCCAAACGCCGTCGGCAGTTCGGTATATATCGCACTCATTTCCCCAGAAGCCTGCCTTGCCCGCCTCTTCAAAGGCAGGAAGAGTATTTTCAGGCGCAGCCGAACGGTATCCTCTGTGGGCAACAAGCCTTGTCTGGGGGTTCATAATATCCGCAACCGCCGCATCGTTATAATCAACGGTTTTATAAAACTTATTAAACTTGGCTATTCCAATTCCGATTGCTGTTGCCGTAACAGCGGCAACGGCTGTTATTATCAATGCTTTTTTATTCTTCTTTTTCATCTTTTTCTTCTATCTCAAATTTAATCTTCTGTGTTTTTGTTTCTTCAAATATATTGTTTTCATTCCAATGACCGTTAATTCCCTTTGCCTTGCAGCCCAAAACAAAATGGAGCTTGGCAATACCGAAATCAATGCTTCTGTCGGAATACGGTTCATCAACATATGCGCTTAAAACCGAGTTTTCATATCTGAAATGAACGGGTCGCCTGTTCACCGCTGAGGGCGCCATTTCAACAAGCTTCATTGCATATGCATATTCATCGCTGATTTTCTTATCGCAAACCTCAAACATATCCTGATAGCTCTTGCATTTCTTATGCGTTGCGTTATACATCGTTTTTTCAACAGCGTTTCTTCGCTCCTTGGGATATCCGATTGTTATAACGCAGTAAAGGCGCTTGTTTCGGGGCAGCTTCGTCATTTCGTAAACCTTGTTTTCATTGAAGGTTCCCGAAACCCAGCAGGTTCCGAGTCCGTGGTAAACACATTGAAGAACAATGCCCTCGCCATAGTAGCCAGCCTCCTCCATAGCCTTTTGGGAATCTGGACCGCATACCGCAATCATCGAAAACTTGCCCTGAAAAATCCTGAAAGCAGGAGTTGCATCGTCGATAAAAATCAAATCCAGATCGCTTGATTCATTAACGGCTTCAACCATTTCTTTTATTACATTTTTAATTCCCTCATCAAGGGGCTTGTTTTTATATGCCCTTCGGGAGTGCCGCATTTCAATGGCTTTAATATATTCCTGAGTTGTCATATTTTATCCTTTATGAGTTCGAGCTCCGGCTTAAAGGGTCTTGCGGACAGCAATTATATAATAGCCGACCGCAGGTCCCGAAATTCGTAATTCGTAACTCGTAATTCGTAATTAAACAAATTATACCACAATTAATATTGAAACTCAACATTATACTTTCTTATCCATACATAAATCTGCAGAATATAGGCTAAAACCTGGGGCGTTCTCATAAGCTGACCGTACCAGGGCTCACGCATGCTTTCGGGGTTTTTCATAAGCTCTTCAACAGCAGAAACATTGAGCATATCATAAAGCGGACAGGTTTTATCGTGAATTGCATAATCGGTCATCCTGCAAACCTCACGCAGATAAACGGGGTTAAAGGTTTTTGGATACGGGCTTTTTTTGCGCCAGGTTATAATCTCGGGGAGCTCGTTTTCAAACGCCTTTCGCAGTATTCCCTTCTCCCTGCCTTCAAACGCCTTTATGCTCCACGGCATATTATAAGCGTATTCAACAATGCGCCAGTCGCAAAACGGTACCCTGACCTCAAGCGAGGCTTCCATACTCATAACATCCTTGCGAACAAGCAGGGTTTGCATAAACCAATCGAGATTTAAAACAAACATCTCCCTCATTCGTGCTTCAAGCGCAGAATCCGAGGGCAGTTTATCAACCCTTGCAACAGTTTCAAGATATGCATTTTTGGCATATTCCTCACCCTCGGGCAAAAAGCCGTTTTTCAAAATGCTCTTGCGAACATCAACGGAGCGGGACCAGGGGAAGGTTTCTTCAAAGAGGATTTCGCTTCTGTGGTACCAGGGATATCCGCCGAAAATCTCATCCGCACATTCGCCCGAAAGCGCAACGGTATAGTTCTTTTTAACCTCCTTGCAAAAAAGCAGAAGGCTTGAATCAACGTCGCAGAAACCGGGGCATGAACGTGCTATTGCCGCATCAATGAGCGCATCGGCAACATCCGTATTGCTCAAAACAATATTATGATGCTCGCTGCCGATATAATCGGAAATAAGATTTATATAATCTGAATCCTTGTTTGGCTGAAAAGCGCTTGACTCAAAGAAAACATCGTTATCAACATAGTCAACAGAATAGGTGTTGAGCGTTTTGCCCATATCCTTATAATAATCGGAGGCAACCCTTGAAATAATCGAGGAATCAAGCCCGCCGCTTAAAAAGGTGCAAAGAGGCGCATCGGAAACAAGCTGACGGCGAATTGCATCCGTAACAAGAAAATGGGTTTGCTCCTGAGCCGAAACAAAATCCTCCTCAAAGGGCTTTGCTTCAAGCTTCCAATATGAATTAACAGAAAATTTGCCGTCCTTATACAGCATATAGCAAGCGGGCGGAAGCTCCTTTATATCCCGAAAAACCGTTTTGCCGATTGTTTTTGCAGGACCGAGCATAAATATCTCGTTAAGCCCTTCCCTGCTGCAAACAGGCTCAACCCCACGAACATATAAGAGGCTCTCAATTCTTGAAGCAAAGGCAAAGGTTTTGCCTTTAAACGAATAATAAAGCGGCTTAACGCCAATCCTATCACGGCATAAAAACAGTTCGCTGCTTTCATTATTATAAACCGCATAGGCAAAAATTCCGTTGAACTTCTCGGCGCTTCTCTCTCGCCACATATGAAAGGCTTTAAGAACAACCTCAGTATCGCAATCCGTATCAAAACGGTAGCCGAAGCTCTCAAGCTCATGGCGAATTTCCGCCGTGTTATACAGCTCGCCGTTATAAACAATAGTATACGGACCAAAGCTCATCGGCTGCGCTCCACGCTTAACATCAATAACCGCAAGTCGGCGGTGAATCAGCGCCGCACTCTTCTCAATCATTTCGCCTCGTGAATCGGGTCCTCGCATTTTAAGGGAGTTGCTGATTTTCCAGATACTCTCCCTCTCATTTCTCAAATCAATGTTATCACTAAGTATTCCTGCAATTCCACACATTCAAATCACCTCAGGATTATCATATGCAGAAATAAAAATAATGCATTGATTTTCAAAAAAACTATTGACTAATATTTTTTCTTATGCTATATTATTTAAGCGTTAAAAACACGCTGGTGTAGCTCAGTTGGTAGAGCAGCTGATTTGTAATCAGCAGGTCAGGGGTT
>CAMYWU010000004.1 GCA_947302895.1 uncultured Clostridia bacterium
CAAAATTTGTCGGCGCTCCAAGCCGATAACAAATTTTGGGAACCGTTGGTCGGACACTTCAAATTTTTCGCCGTAACGCTAAAACATCACACATATAAGCGATTTTAGATGGTTACCTTAACGAATCCTATCGGCAAAGAAATTAGTGAAATATTGCGCTTTAGCGCAATGTGATATTTTTGCTGTGCAAAAGTGATATATTTTGCCCTGCAAAATGTGATATAATAAAAATCCTGCGATTTTTCTTGTTTGAGGTTGAGTTTAAGACTCAACCTCAATCCCCAGCTCCTCAATTTTATCCCTGACCTTAAGCCAGTCTGCGAATGCAAGCTCTTTGTTGTTCGGGTTTCTGAGAATTGCTGCGGGGTGGAAGGTTCCCATCATAAGAACGCCGCCCTTTTCAATGAACTCGCCGTGCTGCCGGGTTACTCTGAAATCGGGGGAGATGAGGCGCTGGGCGGAAATTCTGCCAACGCAGATGATGATTTTCGGCTTGATTATCTTAAATTGCTCCCTCAGCCACTGAATGCACATATCCTGTTCCTCGGGTTTCGGGTCTCGGTTCTGGGGCGGACGGCATTTAACCATATTTGCAATATAAACATTCTTGTTTCTGCTTAAATCTATGCTCTCAAGGAATTTATCGAGCAGCTTGCCGCTTCTGCCAACGAAGGGCTCGCCCTGCAAATCCTCGTTTTCACCGGGTCCCTCGCCGATAAGCATTATATCGGCATCCTTTTTGCCAACGCCGAAAACAAGATTTGTTCTGCCCTCGCAAAGGGCGCATTTTTTGCAGTTCCTGCACTGTAATTCAAGCTCGTCAAGGGTCATATATAATCCTCCTTACCTTATTGCCTCCCTTTCGTCCAAACACATTTCGAGATTGAAGTGTTTTGCGAGCAAATCACTATGAATCTCTTCATATGTTTCTCCTCTCAAATCAAAATGTTTGGCATTTTGATTTGTTATACTCCGATTTGGATACTTGTACCAAATCGGGAAGGAAGAACATTTGGAGTGATTAATAACATATTGAATATCGTTTTTCAAAGCAATATGTTTCAATCACGCAGAATGTTATGACGCAGGGAGGTGGCGGCGAAGCCGTCGGAGGGATGGTCGTTGCCTACGCGGAGCGGGTAATTGTCTATCGGCAACAAAAGACTAATATCCGTTCCTGAAACACATTTTGTCGCTTCGCTCCATCTGCGAATATCCCCTCGCCACTTCGTGGCCCTCTCCCCTTTGGCAAGGGGCGCAAATCAGTTACTCGCTTCGCTCAAACATTTTTATATATTATACCAAAATAAAGGTTGAAAAACAATCAAAAGTGTTATAAAATAGCAACGGATTGAAAAATATCAATTAGCCACGGAGGTAATTATTATGAAAAACGAAGTTTTAGTTGAAATTTCCGCCCGCCACGTTCATGTTTCACAGGAAGACCTTGAAGCGCTTTTCGGCAAGGGCTATGAATTAACAGTTAAAAAAATGCTTTCTCAGCCGGGTCAGTACGCTTGTGAGGAGAGAGTCAGAGTTGTTGGAACAAAGGGCGAGTTCCCCGCAGTTTCAATTCTCGGTCCCGTAAGACCTGCAACACAGGTTGAGCTTTCATTAACAGACGCCCGTTCAATCGGCGTTGTAGCTCCCGTAAGAGAGTCGGGCGACATTGCAGGAAGCGGAGCTTGCAAGCTCGTTGGTCCTGCAGGCGAGATTGAGCTTACCGAGGGCGTTATGGCTGCAAAGCGCCATATCCACGCAACCACTAAGGACGCTGAGGAAATGGGACTTAAAAACGGCGAAATCGTTTCAGTTGAAATCCCCACAGCAAACGACAGAAGCCTTACCTTCGGCGATGTTGTTGTTCGTGTTTCGGATAGCTATGCGCTTGCAATGCATATTGATACTGATGAAGCAAATGCAGCAGGAATGAAGCCAAATACAATCGGCAGAGTAATCAAATAAGCTATATAAAGAATTCGGAGCGGTTTATGTAAACCGCTCCGTTTTTTCGTTTTATTCTACCTCTATATCGCCGCTTGATGTTGTTATATTAAGCACGATGTCGCTTTTTCTGTCGCTGTTTTTAATGCTGACATCGCCGCTGCCTGTTTCGGTTTCAACATAGCAATTGCTTTTATTTGTGTTTATTTCAACATCGCCGCTTGACGAGGTTATATTAAGGTTGCTTATCATATCAAGCGTACCGATATTAATATCACCGCTTGAAGACGTTATATCCGAAATCTCTTTTAAATTGAATTCGTTTATTTCAATATCACCGCTTGATGTTGATATTTCAGCTTTGTAATCAATTTTAGTGATACTGATATCACCGCTGTTTGTTTCAATATTTACATCGCCTGTGTTACTGAGACGGATATTGCCGCTGTGCGAGGATACTTTTACAATGTTTTTTGACAAATCGTTTTCAATGGTTATATCTCCGCTGTGGGTGTTAAGGCTGAACTCACCGCCGTATGCCTCGGGAACAAAAACAACAAGTTTTTTTTGTGTGTTGATGAAAATGCCGCTGCTGTTATCCTTGTTTTCGGCAACCGAAAGAGCGTAATTTGCATTATCAACTGTGATTGATGATTTTGTGTTGCTGTAAAACTGAAGGGATATTTTTTCGTTTTCGCTTTTCTTTATTTCAATATCTGCGCTGTTTAAGTCGGTGCTTATTCTGTTTACGGAGCTCAAATCTGTTTCGTAGCTTTCAGCCAATTTCATTTCAGCAGTGCCGAAATTAAAATTGCTGAAATCGTTTTTAATAAAAAATATCATTGTAGCCGAAAGGGCGATTATCAGAAGCGAAAGCAGAACGATAAGTAATGTTTTAATCACCTTGTTCATCAGTTGCTTCCTCCTTTATATCATTATTTTTATTGCCGAAGATTATTTTGATTAAGATGTTTACCGCAGGAATAATCAAAAACATTAACCATGTTATATACCATGCTTTTGTTAAGAAGCTGATAACAAAATAAAGCACCAAGCCGATTAAGGATACCAATTCATAAACGGTTTTAAGCTGAGAAGGGGAGGAAGCCTCTTCTTTTTCCGATTTTACCACGTTTTTTCCGTATCTTACAGAGTTATAAACAATTAAGCCCGTTGCAATTGCTATTACGGTTAAAAACAGGCAAACGCCGATAATTGCATTTTTAAAAAATGTGGCAAATACAATGATTAATACAACTGAAAAAATATACAACCCAATGGATATTCCGAGATTTATTGCATATTTATTTTTATTATCGATTTCATTTGCCTTAACAATATCTTTTTTGCCCGTTAACAGCTCGTCGGTGGTGATACCAAAGAATTGGCAGAGCAAAACGATTTTATCGAAATCAGGCGTTGATTGATTTGTTTCCCATTTTGAAACGCTTTGCCTTGAAACATTCAGCTCATTTGCAAGCTCTTCCTGAGAAATGCCTCTTTCTTTTCTCAATGTGAATATTCTTTCTCCGATAGTCATTTTTATCAACTCCTTTGCCTACAAGTTTAGTATGTTTGTCGGTTGCGCGCAACATAGTTGCCTTTGAAATATGTCAACCGATGGTTGCAAAGCCGATTTTTTAATATTATATCAGAGAAAACATCTGCTTACAAGAAATACAAAGACAAAAAGAAAACACCCTTGCACAATACAAGGGTGTTGAAAAGATATATTCTTTTATCTCTTTGAAAACTGGGGTGCTCTGCGGGCTGCCTTGAGACCGTACTTCTTTCTTTCCTTCATTCTCGGGTCACGAGTGAGGAAGCCAGCCTTCTTGAGTACGGGACGAAGGTTTTCGTCGTACTGAAGGAGAGCTCTTGAAAGACCGTGGCGGATTGCACCAGCCTGACCTGTTACGCCGCCGCCGTTAACTCTGCAAACGATGTCGAACTTCTCGGCTGTATCTGTTAAAGCGAGGGGCTGACGAACGATGAGCTTAAGAGTTTCAAGTCCGAAATAATCGTCGATATCTCTGTCGTTGATAGTGATTTTACCTGTTCCTGCATAAACGCGAACACGAGCAACAGATTCTTTTCTTCTGCCTGTTCCGTAGAAATAAGGATTTGATTCGTACATTAGCTACATACCTCCCTTACATTTCCCAAGCTTCAGGCTTCTGTGCCTCGTGCTTGTGCTGAGCGTCTTTATAAATCTTGCATCTTGTGAGCTGCTTTCTGCCGAGTGTTGTATCGGGAAGCATACCCTTAACAGCAAGCTGCATAGCAAAATCGCTCTTTTCCTTCATTAATGTTGAGTATTGAACTTCCTTGAGGTTACCGATGTAGCCTGTGTGGTGCTGATAAAACTTCTTTGTAAGTTTTGCGCCTGTTAATACTGCTTTATCTGTGTTGATGATAATAACGAAATCACCGCAGTCTGTGTTAGTTGTGAAGATGGGCTTATGCTTTCCTCTGAGGAGAACAGCTGCTTCAGCTGCAACTCTTCCGAGAGGCTTATCTGCCGCATCAATAACGTACCACTTGCGCTCGATTTCGTCAGCTTTTGGCATAAATGTTGACATAATCGTTTTTCCTCCGAATAAATATTTAATGCTCAGTAATAATAACAAACCTTTCAAAAAAAGTCAACACCCAAATTAAAATAAATTGGGTTATCTCGCATTATCTCTGTTTTTCTCATTTTTTCATATAAAAAACTCATTTATAATTTACAAGAAAACATCCCGACAAATTCGATTTGTCGGGATGTTAGTGGTTTGTGGTCAGTGGTCCGTGGTCAGTGTTGGGTGCTGCGCACAGCTATTATATAACGGTCCACGATTCACGGATCACGGAACACGTTCCGCTATTCAGTTTTTCCCATAACATCAAGCGGATTAACTGCTTTTCCGTCAAGTGTTGTTTCAAGGTGGAGATGTGTTTCGGTTTTAACTTCGGAGGGAACCTTGCCGAGTGTTCCTATAGCGTTTCCGATATCAACATACGAACCCTTTTTAACGCTTACGCTTTTAAGACCGCAGTATTTCGCAACAAGCTTTGCGCCGTGGTCGATAACAACAACCTGTCCGAGCATACTATCGTTATAAACATCTAAAACAAGACCGTCGTTGATAGCAACAACCTTGTCGCCCTCTTTTCCCTTGAAGTCAACTGCGGGATGAGCTCTCCAGTCGCCCATTGTTTCGCTGTAAACAAGCTCCTCGCTGTAGCCGTTTGCAACAGCCTCGTTCAAAGGATATTTATAATAGCTTTTATAAGGAATGTTGTTTTCGCCCTGCTCCATAGTTGTTGGAGCGGTTGTTTTTACGGTTGTTGAAGCGGATTTTTTAGTTGTTGTTTGCCTTTTTGTTGTTTCGGTAACGGTTACGGCTCTCTGAACCTCGGTTGTAACCTCAAGCGTTGTTGGCTCATTAACCGTTCCAGATTCGGGCTTGCTGTTTGTTGCAAAATAAACTATGAGCCCGAGCGCAATAATACTCAGACAAACAACAGAAAAAAGCGCCTTGATATTTTTGTTTTCTTTTTTATTTCCAGCTGTAGACATAATTAACACCTCGGACTTATTATTGACCGAGGTGTTAATTTTATTCATTAATTGTTGCTTCTTCAAGCATTTTTAAAACTGTCTGAACAATTTCAATCGGGTTTTCGTTTAAGGTTTTAACGCTTATGCAGGGCTTTTTGCCTGCGGAAAAGCTTGCACGGTTTCGCATTTTTTCATTAAGCAGGGCAAGATATTCAACCTTAACATCGTTTAAATAGAAATTAACTGCCGCAGCGCCCTGCTTTATTTCATATATTCCAAGCGCCAGCGCTCTGTTTCGCATAAGCGCAATTTCAACAAGTCCGTAAACAGAAGCAGGAGGAACGCCGAAGCGGTCAGTCAGCTCATCGTAAACATCGTTTGCATCACTGTCGCTTTTAATATCGGCAATAGCCTTATACATTTCAATACGAGCCTGGGTTGAGGTTATATAGCTCTGCGGAATATTTGCATCAACGGGAAGGTCGATAAGGCATTCGGGCTCTTCCTCGTTTTCCTTTTTCTCGCCCTTCTCCTCGGAAACCGCTTCTTCAAGCAGCTTGATATACATATCGTAGCCGACGGCTTCCATATGACCGTGCTGTCTTGTTCCGAGAAGCGAGCCCGCACCCCTGATTTCAAGATCACGCATTGCAATTTTAAAGCCCGAGCCGAATTCGGTATATTCCCTGATAGCTTCAAGGCGCTTTGTTGCAATTTCGGAAAGCTCCTTGCCTCGAACAAAGGTGAAATATGCATAGCTGTGGCGTGAGCTTCTTCCAACACGTCCTCTTATCTGGTGAAGCTGGGCAAGACCGAGCCTGTCGGAATTTTCTATAATAAGAGTATTAACGTTTGGAACGTCAACGCCTGTTTCAATTATAGTTGTGCAAACAAGAATATCAATTTCGCCGTTTATCAGCTTTTCCCAGACCTCGGAAAGCGCTTCCTCGGTCATCTGTCCGTGGGCAATTCCGATATGCGCTTCGGGTATTGCTTTTTTAATCTGCAAAGCCGTATGGTCGATTGTTTCAATATTATTGTGGAGATAATAGCATTGTCCGCCCCTTGAAAGTTCTTTTTGCATTGCTTCAACAAGAATACCGAAATCGTATTCAAGAACATAGGTCTGAACAGGGTGGCGCTCTCCGGGAGCTTCTTCAAGCAAGCTCATATCACGAACGCCGCTCATTGCCATATTAAGAGTTCGGGGAATGGGAGTTGCCGAAAGTGTTAAAACATCAACCTTCGGAAATTTTTCCTTGATTTTTTCTTTCTGTGAAACGCCGAAGCGCTGTTCCTCGTCAACAACAAGAAGTCCCAAATCCTTAAACGCAATATCTTTGCTGATAAGGCGGTGGGTTCCGATTAAAAGGTCAACCTTGCCGTTTGCCGTATCCTCGATTATCTGCTTTTGCTTTGCAGGGGATACGAAACGGGAGAGCATTTCAATTCTTACGGGATATGCTTCCATTCGTTTTTTTGCCGTCTGATAGTGCTGAAGCGCTAAAACAGTAGTAGGAACAAGGATTGCGCATTGTTTTGAATCGCCTATGCATTTGAAGCAGGCACGCAGAGCAACCTCGGTTTTTCCGAAACCAACATCTCCGCAAAGAAGTCTGTCCATCGGCGAAGGCTTTTGCATATCGCCCTTTATTTCATCGGCGCAGCGCAGCTGGTCCTCGGTTTCCTCGTATTCAAAACGAAGTTCGAAATCACGCTGTAAATCCGTATCCTCCGAAAATGCATAGCCCTTGGTGCTGATACGCTTTGCGTATAGCTCAATAAGCTCCTTTGCAACCTCTCTGACACTTGCACGAACACGGCTTTTTAGGCGTTTGAAATCGCCGGAGCCAAGACGGTTGATTTTAACCTTTGCATTATCCTGAGGACCTATATATTTTGAAACCAAATCAAGCTGTGTAACGGGAACATAAAGAGTGTCGCCCTTTGCGTAGCTTATTCTAATATAATCCTTTTTTATATCATTTATATCAAGGGTCTGAATGCCCTCAAAAATTCCGATACCGTGAACGCTGTGAACAATATAATCGCCCTTTTCAAGCTCATCAAGCGAGCGAAGCGCATCCTTTGATGAAAAGCGTTTTGATTTTTTCTTGCTCTGATTAGTTTTTGAATGGGTTAAAAGCAAAAACTTCTCATCAGTAAGCTGAAAGCCTGAATCAAAGCTGCCGCAAAGGATATTTACAGCGCCTTTTTTCAGCTCCTTGGGACGTTTTTCAAAGAAAACGCAGTTATATCCCGCCTGCTCAATATCATATTCAAGCGCTTTTCCCGCTCTTGCAGTTCCTGCCATAAGAGCAATGGTATAACCCGATTTGATAAGCGGAAGATATTCATCCTTCAGCTGACTGAAAACTCCCGACCAGACATTAATGCTCTGGGATTTGAAGTTTGAAAGATTCCTAATCGGAGTGTCAAAGCTGCCACGGGGCAGGGAATCAAAATAGACTGCGTTATTTTGTTCATAAATGCTGCAAAGCTCGTCGAAAGAGAGCAGATATTTATCAATGCCCTTGCAGATAACGCCGTCGTCGAGCATCCATTTGAGCTCCTCGCTCATCAGCTTGTTCTGAGCAAGGCATTTTTCTTTAACTCTTGCGCTTTCGCAGATAAAAAGCATTCCTTCAAGATAGTCAAAAAGACCGTTTGAATCATATGCAAGGTCAAGATATTTATCGTTGCAGTGGAGCGATACGCCCTGACTGAGCTTGTCGCAATCGGAAAGAAGGCGCTCCCTTGCCTTTGTTGCCTTGCCCTTAAGTGAGGAAGCAAGCGCCTGAATTGCCTTTGCCTGCTTTTCCTTTGATTCAAACAAAACCTCGGTTGATGGGATAATATCTATTTTGTTGACTATTTCGCCCCTTCGCTGAGTTGAAACATCAAAGGCGGCGATTGAATCTATTTCATCGCCCCAAAGCTCAATTCTGACAGGATAGCTTTCGCCGGGCGAGAAAATGTCAACAAGTCCGCCCCTTATTGCAAACTGGCTTGTTCCGTCAACCTGGTCAAAACGGGTGTAGCCCGCCTTTATAAGACGGTGGGAAAGGTCGTCGAGGTCGATTCTATCGCCGGTTTTTAGCTTAAATGTACGCTCCCTTAGCGCCTGCGGCGGCATTGTAAGCTGAATTGCTGCGCCAACTGAGGCAACGATAGCGGTATAGTTGCCGTTAATGATTTTTGAAAGAACGCCGAGACGAAGCTGCTCGTATTCACGGCTGATTCCCTCAACCTCAAGGAAGGTGAATTCACGCTTTGAATAGAGATAAACGCCCTTTTGAAGCTGCGAAAGATTTTCGTAAAACTTAACAGCGCTTGCTTCGTCGGGGGTTATGATGAAGGCGCATCTTTTGTTTGCGGCGCAGAGGGAATGAACAAGGAAAACCTTGTTTATATCGGAAAGACCTATGGCCCCAACAGGAGCGTTAAGGGTATTAACGCCACGGTTGAGGCTGATAAATTCGTTATTATTTTCAAGGATTTTTGAAAAACAGCTCATATATAATTAAACCTTATTGCCTCCCTTGCAAAGGGAGGGGGACCGCATCGTCAAACCATTCTGTGTGATTAAAACAGTTTGCTCTTAAATACTTGGTTGCGCAAACTATTAACAATCACTTTGAATGGTTTTCCTCTCAACTTCGGTACAAGTATCCGAAGTTGTATACAAATCAAAATGCAAAACATTTTGATTTGAGAGGAGAAGCATATAGCGCGATTATTAATATATTGCTCAAATAAGTTCGCAAAGAGCAATATATTTCAATCGCTCAATATGCTTTGACGAGAGGGATGGTCGTTACCTCTGCGAAGCAGGAAAGCGTCTATCGGCAACTAATAATTAATACCACCCGTTTTTAAAACACACTTTCTCGCTTCGCTCAATCGACGAGCATCCCCTCGCCACTTCGTGGCCCTCTCCCCTTTTGCAAGGGGCGCAAATATGTTTCTCGCTTCGCTCAATCAATTTAATGACTATACTTATTCATTGCGCTGTCAACGCCCGATGAAATAATTTCTTCGGTTGCGCCGACTGCGTCTTTAATACTCGCGGAGTATTCCTCCTGTTTTTCCTTCGGGATTTCACCGAGCACCCAGCTTACCATATCGTAATCTGCGGTGGGCTTTTTGCCAACACCGATTTTAACCCTTGGAAAATCCTCGCTGCCAAGGCAGGAAATGATGCTTTTAATTCCGTTGTGGCCTCCTGCGCTGCCCTTGCGTCGAACACGGATTGTTCCAACATCAAGAGAAACATCATCATATATTATTATTATGTTTTCATCAGGAATATTATAATAATTTGCAGCTTCAAGAATTGCCTCGCCCGAGAGGTTCATCATCGTTTGGGGCTTCATAACAAGGCAGCGCTTGCCTGAAATGTATTCATCCGCAATAAGCGCATGGAACTTTGCTTTTTTAAATTCAAAGCCCTCGTTTTTTGCAAGCAAATCAACAGCCATAAAGCCGGCGTTATGACGTGTTTTTGCATATTTGCTTCCCGGATTTCCCAGACCTGCAATTATATATTCAATTTTTCCTCTTTTAAAAAACATATTTAACCACCTTATATAATCGGGTGCGGGTGTCCCGCCCGACAACTAGCAACTCGAAACGCGAAACTCGCAACTGATATAAGGGGCATATCTTTGAGATATGCCCCTTTGAATTATTCTGTTTTTTCGAATTCGTCGAATTCTCTTTCTTCGTCGGGCTTTTCGTAGTTATACATATTTTCGTCCTTAACATGCTTTGCAAGGTATTCTTCTCTGTCGAAAAGCTCGTCTGCCTTAACCTTCCAAGCCTTTGCAGCCTCGATGGTTTTATCGAAAAGCTCGTTTGCTGATTCAGGGTTCTGCATTTCGGTTGAATATGCGCCGGTTTCTGCAACCATTTTGCTGATTGCGCCCGGGTTATCAAGAACGGGGCAGGGACGAAGCATATTATTTGAGAAAGGCTGATTGCGCTTATATGCCATAAAGAGAGGGCTCTTAAGCG
Source organism: uncultured Clostridia bacterium (assembly GCA_947302895.1). Classification (GTDB taxonomy): domain Bacteria; phylum Bacillota; class Clostridia; order Oscillospirales; family Acutalibacteraceae; genus Eubacterium_R. Next base: position 10,508 of record CAMYWU010000004.1, read on the forward strand.
CATCGAGAACCGAGCATTCCTTTATGTTAACATTTGAATAGTGAACAAATGCACAGGGCTCGCAGTCGCCGTTTGAATTAATGTGGAAATAATGGCGTCCGCCTGCAATACAACCCTGAACATATTCGCCGTCGTTCCAGAAATCAAGTGCGAAAATCGGCTTTGTTTCACGCCATTCACGCATTTTCTTAAACATAAGCGCTCTCTGCTCGGGAGAAACCATAAGCTCCTTGACTGCGCCGTGGCCTGTTGGCATATATGTAAAGAACCAAGCGAATTTAACGCCTTTTTCAATAAGCCAATCCATATATTCATCGGAAGCAAGAACATCGGTGTTTTTGCTTGTGTAGCAAAGGGAAGCGCCGAAAGGAACGCCTCTGTCCTTAAGCCTCTGCATTGCTGCGGTGCATCTCTTGAAGGTTCCTTCGCCTCGTCTGAAGTCGTTTTCTGCCTCATAGCCTTCAATTGAGAAAGCGGGGAAGAAGTTTCCAACCTCGGCAATTTCGTCTGCAAAGGAATCATCGATAAGAGTTCCGTTTGTGAAAGACATAAACAGACAGTCGGGGTTTTCACGGCAAAGACGCATAAGGTCCTTCCTTCTCATAGTGGGCTCGCCGCCTGTATAGAGATACATATATGTTCCGAGCTCTTTTGCCTCTTTGATAATTCTTGCAAGATCCTCGTATGAAAGGGAGCTTGAATGGCCGTATTCAGCAGCCCAGCAGCCTGTGCACTTAAGATTGCAGGCAGCTGTCGGGTCCATAAGGATTGCCCAGGGAACATTACAGCCATATTTTTCAATGCTTTTCATTCTTATCTGGTAGCTGTTGATTGCAACATTCAGCGCAGCAGGGATGAATTTGTTTAAAACATCCTCGTTAGTATCGCAGATAAGGCTCTTTGCAAAGCGCATCCAGTTGTTGTCGGGGTCGTCAAGAACATTGTGTAGACCTGCATAGGTTGTTCTGTTAACCTTTTTAACGTCTGCCTTTTCAAGCAGGCTTAAAATTTTAGGTGCGTTTTTATTGAAATCTTTTCTTGCATATTTAACCGCTTTTTTAACAGCAAAGCTTGCGGCTGCCTCTTTAATAGACATAGCAGAATATCCTCTTTTCAATATTAGTTATTAAATGCAATATAATACCAATGTTAATAAAAGTCAATATTTATTTCATTAATTTATTTTCATTTTATCAAAAACGAATCTGGAACTTAAGGCGATATGTCTTATCGGTTTTGTTCATATATTTCTCATTGCACTTTGAGCCCCAGGAATCATAACCGCCGATACCCTGCTGTCTTGCAATACAGCGAACAACAGTTTTATCGATTTCGGGCAAATCCTTTGTGTGCCAGGTGTTTTCAAGCTCCTTGGGAAGCCAGTGGCAGACGTTGAGCTCCATAACGGGCTCTGCAACAAGGCTGAGAACCTTCTTTTCGCCGATAATTGTTGCATATCTTACACCCGTTCTGTTTGCGCATTCCTGCGGTTTGAGATAATGGGTGAACATATCGGTAACAGTTGTATTATAAAGTCCGATTTTTGATCCGTTGCAACGGTCGATATAGTTTTCCTCAGGACCTCTTCCAAGATATGTAACGCTTTCAAAATCCTTCGGAAGCTCGAAGAGCATTGAAACCTCGGGAATTTCGGGAAGAGAGCTGTCGGGGAATAACTCAAGGTCAATTTCCATACCCTTTGAGGTTATGGTGTATGTAACAAGAGCGTTTGAAACGGGCTGGGTATTTACAGTTGCCTGAGCTGTTATAACAACCTTCTTTTCGTTATCAAGAACCTTATAATTGCTGATTCTCCAGGTTGTATTGTTATAAATACCGGGTGTGTCGCCCGCATCCCTCCAGCAGCCGAGACGGCTTCCTGTACGGCTGCCTCGGTCGTTATCGGTAAGTGCTCTCCAGAAATTGAGGCGAAGCGGAGCCTGAAGCAGCTCTTCGCCGCCAACCTTGATTGAAACGAGCTGATTTTTCTCTCTTTTTTCAAAACGAAGAGCAACATCCTCGCCCGTAATTCTGATGTTTCCGTAGGTTTCGGTAACAAGAAGGGGCTGGTCCTCTTCAAGAGCGTCGTAAACATTATCGAATTCGTTAACAACGAACTGCTCCTCAGCAACGATATGACCTGCCTCGCAGTACGGAGTGCTTTCTCTCTCCCTGAGTTCAAGGTTGAGATAAGATTCTGTCGGGCTCACTTTGCCAAGCTCTAAATCAATAGTGGTTTTTTCAAGGGGTTCAAGGTTTATATGAGTAACGCCCTCTCTGAAAATTCCCTTATCCGAGCACTGGCACCAGTAAAGGTCGTATTTATTAAGATTTGTGAAAAAGAACTTGTTTTTAACTTCAATAATTCCTTTTTCTGCGTCGATTGCTTTAAACTCAACGTTCTGATAGAGCTTTTTGATTTCAGCAAGCTTCGGAGTTTCGCTTCTGTCGCCGAAAAGAAGTCCGTTGCCGCAGAAGTGGCCGTCGTGGGGCTCTTCACCGAAATCGCCGCCGTATGCAAGATATTCCTTGCCGTTTTCATCTGTTGTCATAATGCTCTGGTCAACCCAGTCCCATACAAAGCCGCCCTGAAGACAGGGATACTTTTCCCAAAGGGCTGTGTATTCATCGGTTGAGCCGCAGGAGTTACCCATTGCGTGGGTGTATTCACAGAGGATGAACGGTCTTGAATCCCTTCCCGAAAGAGCATATTCCTCACACTGGTCGGGACGGTAGTACATCTTTGACTGAACATCCGAAATCTCTTTTTCATCGGGTGAGCGGTGGCATTCAAAGTGAACGAAACGTGATTTATCGTGCTCTTTGAGCCACTTATACATCTTTTGCGGCGTTGTTCCGCCGAGGGATTCATTACCCATCGACCAGCATACAACGCAGGCATGGTTTTTATCCCTGTTGTAGAGCGCTCCAATTCTTGTTAAGCAAGCCTTTTCCCATTCGGGGCGTGAATTCGGAAGCTGGGGACAGCCGATTATTGTTGACCAATATGTTGCGTGGGTTTCCATATTGTTTTCATCAATAACATAGAGTCCGTATTCATCGCAAAGCTCATACCAGCGGGGAGCATTCGGGTAATGCGAGGTGCGAACAGCGTTGATATTGTTTCGTTTCATAATTTCAATATCCTTGCGCATAACCTCTTCGCTGATATATCTTCCTGTATAGCAGTCGAATTCATGGCGGTTTGTACCCTTGAAAACAACTCTTTTGCCGTTTATGCGAATAATGCCGTCCTTGATTTCAACGGTTCTGAAGCCTGTTTTTGCTGAAAGGTATTCAATCGGAACGCCGTTGTTTTTAAGAGTTAAAACAACTGTGTATAAATTTGGACTTTCAGCGCTCCAGGTTTTAACGCCTGTTACGATTGATTTAAGCTTTGTAACGTGGTCCTCGTTAACATACTGCGAGTCAAGAGCAACAACTGTTCCGTCGCTGTCGATAACGCTCATATCAACGCTGAGCGCTTCATATGAGCCGTTTGTTTTAACCGTTACATTAAGATATCCGTCTCTGAGAGTTGAATCGGGCTCTGCATTGATTTCAAAGTCACGGATATATTCCTTTTCGGTTGTGTAGATATAAACATCACGGAAAATTCCTGCAAGGCGCCACATATCCTGGCATTCAAGCCAGCTGCCGGTGCACCAACGGTAAACCTCAACGCCGATAACGTTTGAGCCCTCAACGAGGTGGTTTGTTATATCAAATTCAGCTCTGTTGAAGGTTGATTCGCTGTATCCGATTCTTTCGCCGTTTACATAAAGATAGAAAGCGGATTCAACGCCCTCAAAGCAGAGAACAACTCTCTTTGAAAGAACTGCCTGGTTAATATGTATTCTCTTGAGATAGCAGCCAACGGGGTTGAACTTTGTAGGAGCGTTCGGAGGGCAGATATCCTCGTCTGTTTCCCAGGGGTAGCGAACATTGCAGTACTGCGCCTTATCATAGCCCTGCATCTGCCAGGAGCAGGGAACAATAACACTGTCCCAATTATGTGCGTCATACAGCGGCTGAGCAAAATCGCTCGGGCGGTATGCATAGTTTTTATAGAGCTTAAACTTCCATTTGCCGTTTAAAAGCTTGCATTTTGAGGAAGCATAGCGGTCCGCTTTTTTTGCCTGCTCAAAATTCTCATACGGCATAAGTGTTGCATGCTGAGGAAGTCTGTTTACCTCAACAATTTCGGGGTTGCTCTGCCATTCGGTATAGCCGTCAATAAAGTTTCTTTCCATAGACCTAATCTCCAGTGCCAATGTTGATTATGTTTATATGAAGGCGTGCGCCTGATTAACAAAATTTGTATATTATCTTCTGTGGTATTTTCCTTCGTGGAAGCCTTCCTGCTTCGCAACGGTTTTAAAAGAAATCAAAAATATTTTAATGTCAAACATCAAGCTCCAGTTATCGCAGTATTCCTTATCGAATTTTGCTTTTTTGGGGATTGATATATCATCACGTCCGTTAACCTGCGCCCATCCTGTTAGTCCGGGGCGAAAACGGTATACTCCGTATTCAAGTCTGAGGCGGTGCATTCTTGTCTCGCTTGAAATAAGCGGACGGGGACCAATGAAGCTCATATCGCCCTTGAAGATATTCCAGAGCTGCGGAAGCTCATCAAGGCTTGTTCGTCTTAACACTTTTCCGATTTTGGTAATATATTGCTCGGGGTTTTCAAGCTCGCCCGTTGCGCAGTTGGGCGTGAAATTCTTCATTGTCTGGAATTTATAGATTTTGAAGGGCTTGCCCTTTCTGCCCCTTCTCTCGTGGCTGAAGAAAATCTTGCAGTCGGGAGTGAAGAAGTTGATTATGCATATAACAAGAAACACGGGCGACAGTATAATCAATGCCAGGAAGGAAAAGATTATGTCAAAAAGCCGCTTAAACTTTGTTGGCCCGAAATATTTTTTTAAGAATTTTTTCATATTCATACCTGATTTATCACACTAAAGTATAGTTAACCTCTATATAGAGTGGTAGATTTCGATTGATTATACCATATAAGATTAAAAAAAGCAATTTATTTATTTTTTTTAATAAAATAAATATTTTACTTGAAATAGACCACCATTTTATAATATAATAATTGGGTGTTAATTCAAATTCATTTTGCTCAAAGGAGGTGCTTTTATGAAATATTTGCCCAAAAACAGTATGTGCATTTTTCTGTGCTTTTTGCTTGCGATAAGTCTTTCGGCTTGCTCGGCAGGAACTGAGCTCAACGAAAACAATATCAATCAAACTGTTCAGAAGGTTGAAAAAGCACTTAAAGACTTTGATGAAGATGAGTTAAAAAAATATGTTGAAAGCCAGACGCTTTCAAAAATCATTTCCGTATCTAGCGGAAACAAGCAGTTCAAGAGGCTTGGCAAGGCGATTTTTGAAAATCTTTCAATGGAGATAACCGAAATCGACCTTCAGAAATCAACTGTAACTCTGTCTGTTTTAAATAAGGATCTGGAGCAGGGAGCATCCGATTTTGCAAGGGAACTCAGAGAAAACTACACCAATGTTCAGCTTCTCAGCAAGCTTAAGGATGAGGGCTTCCTGAGCGTTAAGGTTGACTACCTTGAGGAAGAGATTTCAAAAGCCCCGATGCTTGAAAGCAGCACAACTATAACTCTTTCTGTTAAAAAAAGCAAGAAAAATCTTGTATTAGTTTTTGATGAGGATGCGGAAAACGCTGTTTCGGGCGGTGCGCTCGGTGCAATTATGAAGGCATTTACTGCCGAGCAGTAGCAAAATCAGGTTTTAATGGATATAATTTGACTTTATTATAAAACTATGATAGTATTAGAAAACTTGAAATTTTCCTATAGAGGTGAAAAATAAATGGCTAATAAATTTGTTAACGCTCTTTTTGGTGATTATTCCAAAAAAGAGGTAAAGAAAATTCAGAAAACAGTTGATAAAATCAACTCTCTTGCTGAAAAATACGGCGAAATGGATGATAAGGAGCTTTCCGCACAGACCCAGCTTCTTAAGGACAGACTTGCAGCAGGCGAAACACTCGATGATATCCTTCCCGATGCGTTTGCCGTTTGCCGTGAGGCAGCGGACCGTGTTATAGGTCTTCGTCATTTCGATGTTCAGCTTATCGGTGGTGTTGTTCTTCATCAGGGAAGAATTGCCGAAATGAAAACCGGTGAAGGTAAAACTCTTGTTGCAACCCTTCCTGCATATTTAAACGCTTTAACAGGCGAAGGCGTTCATATCGTTACAGTAAACGACTATCTTGCAAAGCGTGACTCTGAGTGGATGGGTAAGGTTTATCGTTTCCTTGGTCTTACAGTTGGTCTTATCATTCATGAGAAGAGCAATGCAGAGCGCCAGGAGGCTTATAACTGCGATATCACATACGGAACAAACAACGAGATGGGATTTGACTATCTTCGTGATAATATGGTTCAGTATAAAGAGCAGAAGGTTCAGAGAGGCCATGTTTTCGCAATCGTCGACGAGGTTGACTCAATCCTTATCGATGAGGCAAGAACTCCCCTTATCATCAGCGGTAAGGGCGACCAGTCAACCGACCTTTATCGCCAGGCAAATGTTTTTGCTAAGCAGCTCAAAATGGTTAAGGTTGCAAAGACCGACGACAAGGAAGACACCGAGGATAACTACGAGGGCGACTATGTAGTTGATGAGAAGGCAAAGACTGCAACCCTTCTCAAGAGCGGTGTTGAAAAGGCAGAGGTTTTCTTCGGTGTTGAAAACCTTATGGATATTGAAAATACAACTCTTCGTCATCATATCGACCAGGCTATCAAGGCTCACGGTGTTATGACAAGGGATATCGACTATGTTGTTAAAGACGGCCAGGTTAAAATCGTTGACGAGTTTACCGGACGTATCATGGAAGGCAGACGTTATAACGAAGGTCTTCACCAGGCTCTTGAAGCTAAGGAAAACGTTAAGGTTGAGCACGAGAGCAAAACTCTTGCAACAATAACCTTCCAGAACTATTTCCGTCTTTACAAGAAGCTTTCGGGTATGACGGGTACCGCTGCAACAGAGGCTCCCGAATTCGACGAAATCTATAAGCTCGACGTTGTTGAAATTCCGACAAACAAGCCGATGATTCGTGATGATATGCCCGATGTTATCTTCCAGACCGAAAACGGCAAATATAATAATGTTATCAAGCAGATTAAGGAATGCCACGAAAAAGGTCAGCCCGTTCTTGTTGGTACAATAAGCATTGAAAAGAGTGAGCATCTTTCAAAGCTCCTCAAAAAAGAGCATATTGAGCATAATGTTCTTAATGCTAAGAACCATGAGAAGGAAGCAGAGATTATCGCTCAGGCAGGTAAGTTCGGAACTGTAACAATTGCAACAAACATGGCAGGACGTGGTACCGATATTATGCTTGGCGGTAACGCAGAATTCCTTGCAAAGGCTCAGATGAAGAAGATGAAGTTCACAAATGAGCTTATTGCAGAGGCAACAGGCTTCGGCGAAACAGACGATGAGGAAATCTTGAACGCAAGAAAGACCTTCATTGAGCTTGAAGCTAAATATAAGGAAGAGATTAAGGAAGAGGCAGATAAGGTTCGTGAAGCAGGAGGTCTCTTCATCCTCGGTACAGAGCGCCACGATGCACGCCGTATCGATAACCAGTTAAGAGGACGTTCAGGTCGTCAGGGCGACCCGGGCGCAAGCCGTTTCTATCTCTCATGTGAAGACGATTTAATGCGTCTTTTCGGCGGCGACAGAATGCAGGTTATGATGGCTAAGCTTACTGATGACGAGGATATGCCAATAACCTCAAAGTTCATTTCAAAAACCGTTGAATCCTCACAGAAGAAGGTTGAGGGCAGAAACTTCGGTATCAGAAAGAACACCCTTCAGTACGACGATGTTATGAACCGTCAGAGAGAGCTTATTTATACTCAGAGAGACCAGGTTCTTGACGGACTCGATTTAACAGATACAATTCTTAAGATGCTCGACCAGAACATTCAGGAAACTGTTGAGATGTATTTCTCAGGCGAAAGCAAGGAAGACTGGAATGTTGAAGGTCTTAAGGAGAAATATAAGACATGGCTCATCTGCACCGATGATGATTTCAACGACCTTGAAGCACTTGATATAACAGATACTGTTGAGCTTCTTCAGGCAAGGGGCAGAAAGCGCCTTGAGGAAAAGAGATTAATCCTCGGCGATGAGATGTTCGGCGAATTTGAAAGAATGATTCTTCTCAGAAACGTTGATACCTATTGGATGGATCATATCGACGCTATGGAAGAGCTCAAGAAGGGTATTCACCTCAGAGCTTACGCTCAGAGAGACCCGGTTGTTGCTTACCGTGAGGAATCATATGATATGTTCAGCGAGATGACTGCTGCAATCCGTGAGGATACAGCAAAGATGATGCTCACTCTTATGCCTCGCCATAAGGCAGACGTTCAGAGAAGAGCTGTTGCAAGAGTAACTGCAACCTCATCAAGCGAAACAAATTCAAATGCAAAGCAGGTAACAATCAGAAAAGAAAAGAAGATTGGTCCTAATGATCCGTGTCCGTGCGGAAGCGGCAAGAAGTATAAGAAGTGCTGCGGCGCACCCGGCAAGGAAAAGCCTGCTGAAGAAGAATAAGAAAAAATGCCGACGTCAGTCGGCATTTTTTAGTGGTCAGTGGCTCGTGGCTCGTGGTTCGTGGTCGGGTTGCTGTGCTCCGATTTATATAGTTAATTGTTTGAGCGAAGCGAGTAACCAAAAAACGCACAACGTGAAACGCAAAACTTGAAACTTTTGCTTGACAATGTCAAGCAAGGGTGATATAATCGCTTTAACGCTTAAAAGCGCGAAAGCGAAAGGAGAAGGTTATGTCCGAAAGAAAAGGTAATTTAATGTCCGTTCGTGATGATATCAAGGTTGTTGATGCAACTATCAGAGACGGCGGACTTTGCAATAATTTTGAATTCAGCGATGAGTTTGTTCGTGAGCTTTATAAAACAAATATCCGCAGCGGTGTTGACTATATGGAATTTGGATATAAAGCAAGCAAAACAATGTTTAACCCCGAGGAATTCGGGAAATGGAAGTTCTGCAACGAAGAGGATTTGCGCTCGATTGTTGGCGAAAACATATCCGATATGAAGATTGCGGTTATGGCGGATGTCGGAAGATGTGATTATAAAACCGATTTTCTTCCCAAGAGCGAAAGCGTTATTGATATGGTTCGTGTTGCGTGCTATATTCACCAGATTCCTGCGGCAATCGAAATGGTTGAGCATTTTCATAATCTCGGCTACGAAACAAGCTGCAATATTATGGCAATTTCCCAG
>CAMYWU010000005.1 GCA_947302895.1 uncultured Clostridia bacterium
ATGAAAGAAGAAAAAGAATATTTAATAAGGCTTTGCAGCGATTATTTGAATAATAAGGCGCAGGCGCTGGAGGAGAGCATTGATTATTCAATGCTCTTTGAGCTTTCAAATGCTCATAATCTCAGCGCCTCGGTTTTTTGCGTTATAAAAAACTCCCCAAATAAGGAAATTATTGATGAAGAGGTTTTCAAAAGGTTTGAGGATGATTTTTATAACGCTGTTTTCAGATATTCCCTCCAGGGCTCGGTTGCTCAGGAAATCAGCAACATATTAAGTGAAAACAAAATAAAGTATGTCTTTTTCAAGGGCATTCAGTTAAGGGAATACTATCCCGTTCCTCAGTCAAGAGTTATGGGGGATATTGATATTCTTATAGCACCTGAAAGCAGGGAAAGGGCAAAAGAGGTTTTAATCGAAAACGGCTATGAGCTTGTTAATTCAAACGGCCCCGTCTGGGATTACAATAAAAACGGCGTTACAATTGAGGTTCACACAAAGATTATCAGCGGCAAGGTTGGAAACAGCAACGCCGAGGAATATTTCCTGAACGCCATTGAACACGCCGAGTTTGAGGGCTGTTTGGGCAAGCTTGAAAACAACTACAATTTTGCATATCTTTTAACCCATATTGCTCATCATTTCTGGTTCTACGGCGCAGGAATCAAGCTCATACTTGATCTGGCTGCGTTTATTAAGACTGAAAAAATCGATTTGAATGCAGTTCTTGAAATGATGGGGGAAATCGGCCTTGAGGATTTCTCAAAGGTTATTTTAACTGTTTGCAATAAGTGGTCCGGAGTTGGAAAAAGCTATTCCTGCGACACGAAAACAACCGAGGAATTTTTATCCTCCTTCGGCGCTTTCGGTAATTTAAACCGAAACAAAGCTGCGGTTGTTGAGCGCAAGGAGCTTGAAGAGGGGAAGAAAACCTCCCGATTTATGACGAGGCTGCGCCTTTTGTTTCCGCCATACAGCAAGCTTAAGGATATTCCCTATATCAGCTTTATTGAGGGCAGACCCTATTTAACTCCGCTTGCCTGGATATACAGAATTTTTTATAACCTTAAGAACCGAAGAGCCTTTATTAAAAAGGCAACGGGCGGGGTTGGCAGTGATGAAACAAATAATTTAGCACAAAAAGAGCTTGAATACTTTGAGGAGATAGGATTGTTATGATTAAGTTTTTAATAGTTTTGGCGGCAATTCTTGCAGTGTTGATTATCGCTTTTTTAACCTGGTTTTTATCCTCCATGGCGGAGGGCAAATGCCCCCTTTGCGCTATGAAGCAGCTTAAAAAATCAAAGCTTAATCTTGATATTTCAAATACCGAAATTTATGATAATGCGGTTTCGCCCCTGCCTATTATGGGTTGGTCGAGCTGGAACACTCTTCGCAACCATATAAGCGAAAATTCAATCTATGAAACTGCAAAGGCAATGAAGGAAAGCGGACTTGCCGATGCAGGATATACATATGTTAATATCGATGATTGCTGGCAGAGCACCTTCCGTGATGAAAACGGCAGACTTCAGGGCGACCTTGAAGCCTTTCCCTCGGGTATGGAAGCGCTTTGCAAAAAAATTAATGCCCTTGATTTGAAAATGGGCATTTATTCCTCAAACGGAACTCTGACCTGCGAGGATATGCCCGCTTCCCTCGGAAAAGAAGAGCTTGATGCAAAAACCTTTGCCTCCTGGGGAGTTGAATATGTTAAGTATGATTATTGCCATAATCAGAAAATCAGCCCCTCAACCCCAATAATTGAATATGTTGATATCAGCAGGAGGGGGGAGAGCGCTGAAATACGTCTTCGTCCCGAGCACGCAAAATTTGCAGGCAGAGCAAAGGTTGTTAAATGCCGTGATTTGCCGAGCAAGCAGGGAATAGGCTTTTTAAACCACGGGGCAGGAAGCGCTTCCTATGTTCTTGATGTTCCCGTTGGCGGTGAATACATATTCACAATTCATTATCATAAAAACTATCTTCATAAAAAGCAGTATATGCAGATTATTGTTAACGGCGAGATTTATGAGATGTTCTTCCCCAAGGGAATGTCGCTGACCCACGATGCAAAGGCGCAGATTAAGGTTGTTTTAACCGGCGGCGATAATCTTATTAAGCTTTGCAACCCGATTGCTTCAAGAGCGGACGGCGTTTATTTCCAGTATAAGAAAATGGGCTATGCGCTTAAAGAGGCTTCAAAGGCGTGGGCTGTTTTCAATGAAGCAGAGGAAAAACCCATAACCTTCTCAATCTGCGAATGGGGCTTTAATAAGCCGTGGCTCTGGGGCTCAAAGGCTGGCAATATGTGGCGAACAACCTTTGATATAACCCCGAAATGGCACAGAATTAAAACCATTTATAATGGATTTTTATACTGATCCCGATATGCTTGAGATTGGCAACGGCAAATTGAATCTTGAAGAAAATAAGAGCCATTTCACCCTTTGGTGTATGATGGCAGCGCCCCTCGTTCTTGGAAATGATTTGCGAAATCTTTCTGACGGAAGCAAAAAGAGCGGCGCAATTCTTAAGATTTTAACAAATAAGAGTCTTATTCTCATCGACCAGGACCCCCTTGTTAAAGCAGCAAAGAGAATAAAGAAAAAGGGCGGCGTTGATATTATCGCACGCCCCCTTGCAAATGGCGATACAGCGCTTTGCTTCTTCAACAAAACAGGAAAGAGAAAGCCCGTTCAGCTTGAGCTTTATTCGCTCAGAGAAGAAAAATATCTCAGCTTTGCAAAATCTGCGGATTATGAAATCCACGATTTGTGGAGCGACGAGAGAACCTATGGCGATGAAATCAAAACAACAGTTGAAAAACACGGCGTTAAGGTGTACAGAATATCGGCAAAATAAAAAGACTGCATCGCAGTCTTTTTATTTTGCATAATTATCAACGTGCCTTTCGAGTGCCGCATAGGTTTCATCGGATAAATCGTGTTCAACACGGCAGGCGTCTTTTCTTGCGATTTCCTCGCTTACTCCAAGCATTGTGAAAACCTTTGTTAAAAGCTTATGGCGCTCATAGGTTTTTGTTGCAATTCTGAGCCCCTCATCGGTGAAGGTTATAAGGCTTTCGGCGTCCATTGTAATATAGCCCTTTTCCTTGAGGCGCTTTGTTGCATAGGTTACGCTCGGTTTCTTAACGCCGAGAAGCTCAGCAACGTCTATTGAGCGGATATAGCCCTGCTTTTCCTTTATCATAAGCATTGCTTCAAGATAATCCTCGGTTGTTTTTTCGTTCTTTTCCATATGCCGTGCCTCCTTCCTTCATTTTTTTAATTTTATCATAAAAATGCAGAAAAATCAACCGATTATATTTCAAAAAAGTCTTGACAAATTTAAATAACAGTAGTATATTTTTCTTGGTTAGATAAATCTAACTGCTTATTTTAAAGCGGTTGGTTAAACGTATCTAACTATAATTTACGAACATGAGTTAGATATTTCTAACTACAAAAGGAGGTTTAACAATGATTCCACTCGGAGCCCTTGGCGACGGTGAAAACGGCATTATTAAAAGAATCGGCGGAAAGCCCGAGGTCAAGCGCCATCTTTCAGATATCGGCTTCACCATAGGGGATGAGGTTTGCGTTATAACCGAGCAAAACGGCAATATCATTGTTAAGGTAAAGGAAGCAAGAATTGCCGTAAGCAAGGAAATGGCAATGAAAATCTATGTGTAAAAATCAATCATCGGGGTCTGACCCCGTTGATTGACAAGAAATAAGGAGGAAAAATGATGACATTAAAGGATGTTAAGGTTGGCGAGAGCTGCAAAGTTAAGCGTATCCACGGTGAAGGCGCCCTTAAGCGCAGAATTATGGATATGGGAATAACAAAGGGCGCAGAAATTTTTGTTCGTAAGGTTGCGCCGCTCGGCGACCCCGTTGAAATAACGGTTCGAGGCTATGAGCTTTCAATCCGCAAGGGTGATGCTCAGCTGATTGAAGTTGAATAATTATTTTTTTACACGATGGTTAGATATATCTAACCAAAGAAAGGACTTATTATGAGTATTAAAATTGCACTTGCAGGCAACCCGAACAGCGGAAAAACAACCCTGTTTAATGCGCTCACAGGCGCAAATCAGTATGTTGGAAACTGGCCGGGAGTTACTGTTGAGAAAAAAGAGGGAAAGCTTAAAAAACACAGCGATGTAACGATAACCGACCTTCCGGGTATCTATTCGCTTTCTCCCTATACTATTGAAGAAATTGTTGCAAGGGATTATCTGATTGATGAGCGTCCCGATGCGATAATCAATATTGTTGACGGAACAAACCTTGAGAGAAATCTCTATTTAACAACCCAGCTTGTTGAGCTCGGAATACCAGTTGTTGTTGCAATCAATATGATGGATGTTGTTAATAAAAACGGCGATAAAATTGATATTGCCGAGCTTTCAAGTCAGCTCGCATGCCCCGTTGTTCAGATTTCCGCTCTTAAGGGAACGGGTATTGAAGAGGCTGCAAACGCTGCTATCAAGGCGGCGTCCGGCGAGGCTTCGGCGCCTCAGCATTCCTTCTCAGGAGTTGTTGAGCACGCTCTTGCACATATTGAAGAGCGCCTTCTCCACGATATGCCCCAGGCTCAGCAGAGATGGTACGCAATAAAGCTTTTTGAAAGCGATGAAAAGGTTATTGAAAAACTCGGTATCAGCGCAGAAGACAGAGCGCATATTGCAAAGGATATCGAAGCTGCCGAGGAAGAGCTCGACGACGACGCGGAGTCGATTATCACAAATGAACGATATATCTACATATCATCAATAATCAAATCCTGCTATGAAAAAGCAAACAAGGGCAAGCTTTCAACAAGCGATAAAATAGATAAGATTGTAACAAACCGTTTTCTCGGCTTGCCGATTTTTGCGCTTGTTATGTTTCTTGTTTACTATATAGCAATGCAAACCGTAGGAGCAGGCGCAACCGATTGGGTAAACGACGTGCTCTTCGGCGAATGGGTTCCGAATGGGGTTAGTATGCTTCTTGAAGGCAGAATTCCGGAGTGGCTCTTCGGACTTGTTAATGACGGTATTATCGGCGGTGTTGGAGCGGTTCTCGGCTTTGTTCCGCAGATTCTTGTGCTCTTCGTTATGCTTGCGTTCCTTGAGGGCTGCGGCTATATGGCACGTGTTGCCTTTGTTATGGATAGAATTTTCCGCCATTTCGGGCTTTCGGGCAAATCCTTTATCCCGATGCTTATCGGAACAGGCTGCGGCGTTCCCGGCGTTATGGCTTCAAGAACTATTGAAAACGAGCGCGACCGCCGTATGACGATTATGACAACAACCTTTGTTCCTTGCTCAGCTAAGCTTCCTATTATAGGGCTTATTGCAGGCGCACTTTTCGGAGGAAGCGGACTTGTTGCCGTTTCGGCTTATTTCATCGGTGTTGCGGCAATCATTGTTTCGGGCATTATGCTTAAGAAAACAAAGCGCTTTGCAGGCGACCCCGCTCCGTTTGTTATGGAGCTTCCCGCATATCATCTTCCAACTCTTAAAACAATTCTTCATTCAACCTGGGAGCGCGGCTGGAGCTTTATCAAAAAAGCGGGAACAATCATCCTTCTTTCAACAATTGTTATCTGGTTCTTCCTTTCCTTCAGCGTTGAAAACGGCTCCTTCGGAATGATTGAGGATGTTGACAATTCGTTAATGGCTAAAATCGGAAACCTGTTCTCATGGCTCTTCATACCTCTCGGATGGGGAAGCTGGAAAACCGCTGTTGCGGCTGTTACGGGTCTTATTGCAAAGGAAAACGTTGTTTCAACCTTCGGTCAGCTCTACCACTACGGAGGCGAGCTTGCCGAAAACGGCGACGAAATCTGGAGCGCTCTTGCCTCTGATTTCAATTCCTTCAGCGGCAATCACGGTGCACTTGCAGGCTTCTCATACTTGATTTTCAATCTTCTTTGCGCTCCCTGCTTTGCTGCAATCGGCGCAATCAGAAGGGAAATGAATTCTCCTAAATGGACCTGGTTTGCAATCGGCTATCAGTGCGGCTTTGCATATATTGTTTCGCTGATTGTTTTCCAGCTCGGCTGTTTGTTTACGGGCGATATCAAAGGTCATATTATCGGAATAATCGCAGCGGTTATTGCGCTTGCATCAATCTGCTATTTCCTTTTCAGAAAGAATAAATATGATGAAAACCACTTAACGATAAAAACTAAATGATTGACATAATATAATGTAAATAATAAAATAATATTAAGGAGGAGTCATTATGCTTGTATTTTTGAAGGCTAATATTGCAACAATTATTGTTCTGCTTGTTGTTGTTGCGGCGGTTGCACTTGCCGTTTATTCGATAATTAAAAACAAAAAAGCAGGAAAATCCTCCTGCTCCTGCAATTGCAGCGGTTGTCCGAATGCAGCAAGTTGTCATTTTTCGCAGGAGCGAAAATGACAATTTGCGTTGCACGTTATGCGTTGTGCGCTGCACGTTGTTGGGTTGCTTTGCTCCGATTCATAATTGTTTGAGCGCTTGTGCGAGTAACCAAGAACTTGAAACGCAAAATGCGAAACTCGGAACTAAAAAAAGAGATTTATTGCAAATGCGATAAATCTCTATTTTTTTTAAAAAGGGTATTGACAAAATATGGTTTTGGATGTATTATACCCATAGATTAGCACTCACACGTTGAGAGTGCTAATGTTTGAAAAGAGAGGAGGAGCAGTGATGATTGGCGAAAGACGGGAAGCCATTTTAGGTATGATTATAGACTACTATATCAATACGGGCGAACCCCTCGGCTCAAAAACGCTCTGATCAATGCTCCCTTATTCAATAAGCTCTGCAACCATCAGAAATGAGATGGCGTTGCTGACAAATATGGGCTTTCTTGAACAGCGCCATACAAGCGGCGGAAGAGTTCCAACCAAAGCGGCATACAGATATTATGTTGATAATATAATTTCTTCGGGTGCGATTACGGAATATGAAATGATGAAGCTCGATGAGGCTCTGAGCATAAACGCTTCCGACCCCGAAAGGCTTCTTGCAAGCGCAAGCGAGCTGCTCTCGGAGGTAACGGGCTGCGCAGCGTTCTTTTCAACGCTTAAAGACCCCTATGACTGCATTCAGGGAATAGAGCTCATCCCCGCAGGGAATAATAAGGTAATGCTTGTTATGCTCTCCCTCGGCGGAAAAATCAAATCCTCGGTTTGCAACGTTGGCTGTCCGATAGACGATGAATTTAAAAGCCTGTTTTATAAGGTTACAAAAGAGCATTTTATCGGAATGCCCCTGAGTGAGATTGATTTATCCTTCATTCAGAGCACGGCTCCGCTTTTCGGAGCAGCAATATTCGATATGCTGCCGATTCTTTCCTCGCTTTGCTCACTGTGTCAGGAAGCAGCAAACGGCTCGCTTTCAATAAGCGGTGAAACAAAGCTTCTATCCCAGAGTGATCTTGGAAACAGCGTTTATAATCTGCTTGCCCTGCTTGCACAAAAGGATAAGCTTGAAATGCTGCTATCGCAGTTTGCAAGAGCAAAAACGGGCTCGGTTCTTATGCTTGGCGATGAAAACCCTGTTTATGAGCTTCGCAATACCGCAATGGCAATACAGAAGTTTAAATACAATAATAAACAAACAGCAACACTCGGAATAATAGGCTCGCTGAGAATTGATTATAAATCCATTCTTCCTCGGGTTGATTATATAATGAAAACAGTTAATAATTACTTATCGAGGGGAGGAATTAATTATGAGTAAAAAAGAAAAAGACGAAGAGATTTTAGAAGAAGAAAAAACCGAAGAGGTTAAAGAGGAAGCTCAGGCAGACAAAGAAGAAAACACTGCCGAAAAAGAGCTTGCAGACGTTAAGGAGCAGCTTCTCAGAACTGCTGCTGAATATGCAAACTACAGAGCACGCTCCGCAAAGGAAAAGGAGCAGACCTATTCAAACGCAAAGGGAAATGTTGTTGCAGAAATTCTTCCTGCAATCGATAATCTTGAAAGAGCTCTCAGCCAGGAAAATTCAGACTATGAGGCGCTCAAAAAAGGCGTTCAGATGACCCTTGACGGCTTGATGGCATCCCTTGAAAAGCTCGGTTTGGAACAGTACGGCGAAAGCGGCGACAGCTTCGACCCGAACATCCATAACGCAGTTATGCATATCGAGGATGAAAGCCTTGGCGAAAATGTTATAACCGATGTTTTCCAGAAGGGCTATAAAATAGGCGACAGGGTTATCCGCCCTGCAATGGTTAAAACAGCTAACTGAGGCGCGCGTTAACGAATCCAAAACGCTTAAAATGCGCTATTTAAGCGAATTTTGCCATTTTCGCTATTGCTTGGCGCAAGCCAAGCTGCTATCTCAAATACCAAACTTCATCTTTACTATCTGCATTTTAAGTGCTTTGCAGTTATCATAAAGCTGTTTTGGTATTAGATTTAGCATTAACCCCGGGAACTTATGTGTTCCAAATATTTAAACAGGTAATAACGGCATTAGCTAATGATAACCGTATTGGATTCATTAGCGCGTGCCTCGCGGCAAAACCGTTTATTATAAAATAACAAACTATATCACATAAAGGAGATAAGTGTTATACACTTATTTAATTATATTGCCCGCTCAGTTTGTTGCTTTGCAACAACGAGCGATGGCTGAAATTCCCATTATACGCCTTGTCTGCCCAACAAGGTAAGTATAGGGACAACAAAAAATGATTCTATTATTGGGCAGAAAGGCTATGGTAATTTTTATGGGAAAGATTATAGGAATTGACTTAGGTACAACAAACAGCTGCGTATCAGTTATCGAAGGCGGCGAGCCCGTTGTTATAACAAACGCAGAAGGCGCAAGAACAACTCCTTCAGTTGTTGCGTTCACAAAGGATGGCGAAAGAATGGTTGGCGCTGTTGCAAAGCGTCAGGCAATCACAAACCCCGATAAAACCATTTCTTCAATCAAAAGACATATGGGTTCTGATTACAAGGTTACAATCGACGGAAAGGCTTTCACTCCTCAGGAAATCAGCTCAATAATTCTTCAGAAGCTTAAGAGCGACGCTGAGGCATATCTTGGCGAAAAGGTAACAGAGGCTGTTATCACAGTTCCCGCATATTTCACCGACTCACAGCGTCAGGCAACTAAGGATGCAGGTAAAATTGCAGGTCTTGAGGTTAAGAGAATTATCAACGAGCCCACCGCAGCAGCTCTTGCTTTCGGTATTGATAAGGAAGAGGACCAGAAGGTTATGGTATACGACCTTGGCGGCGGTACCTTCGACGTTTCAATTATCGAAATGGGCGACGGCGTTCAGGAAGTTCTTGCAACAGCAGGTAACAACCGTCTTGGCGGCGATGATTTCGATAAGAAGATTATGGATTGGCTTGTTGCTGATTTCAAGGCTCAGAACGGAATTGACCTTTCAGCTGATAAGATGGCTATGCAGAGAATCAAGGAAGCAGCAGAAAAGGCAAAGATTGACCTTTCGGGTATGACAACTGCTCAGATTTCTCTTCCCTTCATCACTGCTGATGCAACAGGTCCGAAGCACCTTGAAACAACTCTTACAAGAGCAAAATTCAACGAAATGACTGCAGACCTTGTTGAAGCAACAATGGGTCCTGTTCGCCAGGCTATGAAGGATTCTGGTCTTTCAATGAACGAAATTGATAAGATTCTTCTTGTTGGCGGTTCAACCCGTATTCCTGCTGTACAGGATGCAATCAAGAGCTTCTCTGGCAAAGAGCCCTTCAAGGGAATCAACCCCGATGAATGTGTTGCTATGGGTGCTGCTCTTCAGGGCGGTGTTCTCGGCGGCGACGTTAAGGGACTCCTTCTTCTCGATGTAACTCCACTTTCACTTGGTATTGAAACAATGGGCGGCGTAAACACCGTTATCATCGAAAGAAACACAACTATCCCGACCAAGAAATCACAGATTTTCTCAACCGCTGCTGACAATCAGACCTCAGTTGAGGTTCATGTTCTCCAGGGTGAAAGAGAATTTGCAAAGGATAATAAAACTCTCGGTATGTTCCATCTCGACGGCATTCTTCCTGCAAGAAGAGGCGTTCCGCAGATTGAAGTTACCTTCGATATCGATGCAAACGGCATTGTTCACGTTTCCGCTAAGGATCTCGGAACAGGCAAGGAGCAGCAGATTTCAATCACAGCTTCCTCAAATATGAGCAAGGATGATATTGAAAAGGCTGTTCGTGAAGCAGAGCAGTTTGCAGAAGAGGATAAGAAGAAGAGAGAAGCAGTTGACCTCAGAAATAACGCAGACCAGATGGTATACCAGACAGAAAAGATGCTTTCAGAAGAGGGCGACAAGTTCTCAGCTGATGATAAGGCTGCTCTTGAAACAAAGGTTGGCGCACTTAAGGAAGCTCTTAAGGGCGAGGACCTTGAAGCAATCAAGGCTGCACAGGAAGACCTTACAAACAAGTTCTATGAGGTTTCCCAGAAGCTCTATGAAGCAGCTCAGGCAGCTCAGGGCGGCGCTCAGGCAGACCCGACTCAGGGCGCTCAGCAGACAGACGACGGCTATACCGATTATACTGAGGTTGACGAGAATTAATTAAATTACGAATTACGAGTTACGAATTACGAATTTTGGTTTCTCGCTTCGCTCAGACAATAAGTAGGGGAGGGCTTCCACGCCCTCCCGAAAACTGATTTTACATATAACAAATTTAACGGAGGGTGGATATGCCCGAAAACAAGAGAGATTACTATGAGGTTCTCGGCGTAAGCAAGGGAGCTTCTGATGATGAAATAAAAAAAGCATACAGACAAACCGCAAAAAAATACCACCCCGATTTGAATCCGGATGATAAGGAAGCGGAAGCAAAGTTTAAGGAGTGCAACGAGGCTTACGAGGTTCTTTCCGACCCTCAGAAAAAGGCTCGCTACGACCAGTTTGGCTTTGCAGGCGTTGACCCGAGCTACGGTGCAGGTCAGGGCGGAGCATATGGCGGCGGTTTCGGCGGCTTTGAAGGCGATATAGACCTTGGCGATATATTCTCCTCCTTCTTTGGCGGAGGCGGCGGTTTCGGCGGCTTTGGCGGCGGCAGAAACCCGAATGCGCCCCAGAGAGGCAGGGATATTCAGTCAACGGTTACAATAACCTTTGAGGAAGCGGCAAAGGGCTGCAAAAAAACGATTGAAATCTCCCGTGTTGAGGATTGTTCCCAGTGCCACGGAACAGGTGCTGCAGAGGGAACAAGCGCAAAAACCTGTCCCGAATGTCAGGGCAGGGGAGTTGTTAATGTTCAGCAGAGAACAGCCTTCGGCGTTATGAGCACCCAAAGAACCTGTTCACGCTGCGGCGGAAAGGGAAAGATTATTGAAACACCCTGCTCAAAATGCGGCGGCAAGGGCAAGGTTCGCAAAAAAGCCAAGGTTGATATCAACATTCCTGCGGGTATTGATAACCGCCAGGTTGTTAATGTTCGAGGATATGGCGACAGCGGCATAAACGGCGGTCCGAGCGGAGATTTAAGGGTTGTTGTTAATGTTAAGGCTCATAAGGATTTTGAGCGAGAGGATTTTGATATCTGGTATAACAAGCATATCTCAATCGTTGAAGCGGCGCTTGGCGCTGAGGTGCGTGTTCCAACCCTTGATAATGATATCAAGTATTTCATTCCTCCCGGAACCCAGCCCGGTGATGTATTCAAGCTTAAGGGCAAGGGTATCCAGAGACTCAACGGAGTTGGTAAGGGCGATATGTTTGTTAAGGTTATTGTTGATATTCCGAAAGACCTTACAAGCGAGCAAAAGAATATTCTTATGCAGTTTGATTCCTCATACACACCGCCTAAAAATGCGGGCAAAAAAGGATTTTTCGATAAGTTCAAATACAAAATGCTTCCCGGTTGGGAAGCATTTTTTTAGGTTTTAGGTTTTAGGTTTTAGGTTATAATTCCCGACACCTAACACCTAACACCTAATACCTGACACCTTACACCTTACAACTTACACCTAACACCTAACACCTAACACCTAACACCTAACACCTATTATCTATTCTTCAATCTCTATTCCTTTTAACAGCATTGACCTCTGGAAAAAGTCGAGCTCCTTGGCTATAACGTCCTTTCCTGCGGCGTCAAACGGATATAAAACGCTGAAAACATGTGGAAGGGGTTCGCCGAATTCTTCGCCGTAATCCTCAAGCTCGCATTTAACTCCACGCTCTGTGAGAAGATTATATGCTCTGAGCGTCTGGTCGTGCGCAAGGGAGTCTCCGCTGCTGGTTACAAGGAAGGTCGGGGGAAGCTGAGCGTAGTCGATAATTTCGCTCAAATCCATATAGTTTGCGGTTTTCTTGGTTTCCCAATCCTTGCCCCAGAGAGTTTTTGTGTATATGCTGAATGCGCCGCCGTCCTTCATATATGAAACGGGGGAGGTTAAAACAAGTGCCGTTATATCAAGATTTCCGTTTTCAACCTCAAAAATGCTTCTGAGCTCATCGCTTTGAAGCAGAGCCGCAGAATAAACAGCAAGCTGACCGCCTGCGGAATCCCCTGTAAGCATAATATTTTCAGAATCAGCAGGATAGTTCCTGATGTTTTCGCTAATCCATT
The DNA here is from genome assembly GCA_947302895.1 of uncultured Clostridia bacterium. Taxonomy (GTDB): domain Bacteria; phylum Bacillota; class Clostridia; order Oscillospirales; family Acutalibacteraceae; genus Eubacterium_R. Next base: position 12,564 of record CAMYWU010000005.1, read on the forward strand.
TGAGCGCATTGGCAACATCCTGAAGCTGCTCGTTAACCGTAACATCGGGAACAAGTCTATAGCTCATATTGAAAACGCAGTAGCCCTCATTTGCAAGCGCAAGGCAATAGTATTCATTCAAGTCCTTATCGCCGTACATCCAGCCGCCGCCGTGAATATCAATAATAACGGGAAGCTTATCCTTCTTCTTTGTATCCTTCGGATAATAAACATCAAGTTTATGATAGATGTTTGAGTCGTCTATGTATGCAACATCCTTAATTTTTTCAAGGTTTTCGGGCGGAGTCTGAACTGCGTGCTTTGCAGCGTCGCCGTCAGCGCAGAAGCGCCAAACCATCTGCATAATACGAACAACAGGATTGTGTTTAATACCCTTTCCGCTTTCATCCTGGTATTCAACAGTATCGGAAACAACCATTCCGCCAACTGCGTAGCGGTTTTCATCCGTATCTTTTTTCGGCATTGTTACAACATTTATAAAAATAACAGCTGCAATTGCTATTGCAAGTATTATTGAAAGAATGATAATCAGAGCCTTCAAGCCCTTATTCATTCTTTTCTTTTCCTTAACCTTTGGCATATTCATCCTCCGTTTAACTATAAATAGTTGATTTTTGCTCTGCTTTGGTTTCACTCGCGACAAAACAGTCCCCCGGACTGTTTCTCACCAAATCAAAGATTTGGAGCTCGTCTCTCGAAAATCGGCAAAGACGATTTTCTCACTCCCATTCCACCGTTCCCGGCGGTTTGCTTGTTATATCGTAAACTATTCTGTTAACGCCTTCAACCTCGTTGGTTATGCGGTTTGAAACCTTTGCAAGAATATCATATGGGATTCTTGCCCAATCGGCAGTCATAAAGTCATCGGTTGTAACCGCTCTAATGGCAACAAGGTTTTCATAGGTTCTGTGGTCGCCCATAACGCCAACTGTTTTAACGCCTGTTAAAACGCAGAAGAACTGGGCAAGATTGCTTTCATAACCGTTCTTAGCCATTTCATCTCTTAAAACAGCGTCGGCTTCCTGAAGAATTTTAACCTTTTCTTGGGTTATTTCGCCTATAATTCTTACTCCGAGACCGGGTCCGGGGAAGGGCTGGCGCCATACAAGCTCTTTTGGTATTCCGAGCTTTTCGCCGACTCTCCTTACTTCATCCTTGAATAAATCGGCAAGAGGTTCAATTATTCCGAGGAACTGAACGTCTTCAGGGGTTTTAACACGGTTGTGGTGGGTTTTAATAACATCCGCATCGCCCTTGCCCGACTCAATGCAGTCCGGGTAAATAGTGCCCTGGGCAAAATAGCCCTTATCGTCCTGCTTTCTGATTTCATCCCAGAAAACATTGAAAAATTCTTCTCCGATAATCCTTCTCTTCTGTTCGGGCTCGGTTACGCCTGCAAGCTTTTCCATAAAATGCTTGCCGCAGTTAACCCTAACAAAATTCATATCAAAGAGCGAGGTGAAGGTTTTTTCAACCATATCGCCCTCGTCTTTTCTCATAAGACCCTGGTCAACAAAAACACAGGTGAGCTGTTTGCCGACAGCTCTTGAAAGCAAGCCTGCCGCAACCGAGGAATCAACGCCGCCCGAAAGACCGAGAATAACATTTTTATCGCCAATCTGCTCTCTGAGTTTTGCAACGGTATCCTCAATAAAGCTGTCCATAACCCATTCGCCCTTGCAATCGCAAATGCCATATAGGAAATTATATAAAAGCTGATTTCCGTATTCGCTGTGGGTAACTTCGGGATGGAACTGAACTGCATAAATGCTCTTTTTTGTGTTCTGCATTGCAGCGCAGGGACAATCATTTGTTGTTGCAATAACCTCAAAACCTTCGGGAGCCTTTGAAATATAGTCCGTATGGCTCATCCAAACGATTGATTTTTCGGGAATGTTTTCAAATAAAACAGAGCTTTGAGCCTTAAGCTCAATCTTGCCGTATTCCGAAACAGGCGCAGTTTTAACCTCGCCCCCCGCCATCCAGGAAATAAGCTGGCAGCCATAGCATATGCCAAGAATCGGAACTCCGATATTCAGTATTTCCTTATCATAATGGGGCGAGCTCATATCAAAAACAGAGTTCGGACCGCCCGTGAAGATAATTCCCTTATACTTTCTCTTTCTGATTTCTTCAAGAGGCGTTGTGTACGGCAGGATTTCCGCATAAACCCTGTGGTCTCTTACACGTCTTGCAATAAGCTGGTTATACTGTCCGCCAAAATCAAGCACTAAAATCTTTTCCATATATGCTCCATAAAGTTTATTTTTTATATTGATATAATGCGCTTTCTATTGAATAATGTCAATAAAAATGTTATACTTTTTTCGGTGATGCCTATGAAAACAGATTTGAGAAGATGGATGAGGGAAATAGACGACGGAAAAAAGCTCTTTGAGCTTAATATCCCGGGAACGCACGATTGTGTTACACAGTATGTTCAGCTTCCGCATTTTGCAAGATGCCAGGACAGAAACATTTATGAACAGCTTAATATCGGCGTTCGTGCGCTTGATATAAGAGTTAAGCCAAAGGGCGACAGACTTTTGATGATTCACGCTTTTACAAAAGCGTTCAACAATCCGAACAGGCTTGGGAAGCAAATGGATTTTGCGGATGTTTTAAGCCATATATATAATTTCCTCAACAGAAATCCGAGCGAAACCGTTATTATTCAGTTTAAAAACGATACCGGCAAAAACTATGAATGGAGCTTTGATAATCTTTATAAAACATATATAAAGCCGAATATCAGCAGATGGTATCTTGAAAACAGAACGCCGACCATCGGCGAAGTCAGGGGCAAAATTGTTCTTTTAAGGCGCTGTAAAATGGATAAAACAAATCCTGAATACACCGATGAAAATACGGGAATTGATTTTTCCTCCTGGGTTGAGCAAAAGCCCGTTATTCCCGATGCGCTTGTTCTTGAAACAGGCTCAAAGGACGGAGCTCGCTTCATTATTCAGGACAGATATAAATATAAAGCGCAGGGCAAATGGTTTGATTGTGTTAAGCCCTTCCTCGATGTGAAAAGAACTCCCGAGGAGCAATATGTTATCTGCTATCTTTCAACCTCAGGCGGTGTTGCAGGTCCGAAAAACAATTCCGATTTTGTAAATGCCGAATTTATGAAATATGAAACACCGAAGGGCGCCTATCTCGGAACAATGTATATTGATTTCCCGACGCCCGAAATAACAAGAAAAATTATAGGAAGCAACTGATTATGAAAAAGAATATGATTATTGGTCAGTCAGGCGGACCGACCTCCGTTATTAATTCAAGTCTTGCAGGCGCAATTGAATATGCAATAAACAGCGATAAAATTGATAAGGTTTACGGAATGATAAACGGTGTTGAGGGCTTGCTTGAGGAAAATATTATCGGGCTTTCCGATATATTTACCCAGCTTCCCCAGGAAATCCACCGCCTTAAGCATTCGCCTGCAATGTTCCTCGGCTCTTGCAGATATAAGCTCAGCCATACAAAAGAGGAATATGATAAGCTGTTTGCAATTCTTGATAAATACGATATAGGATATTTCATCTATATCGGCGGCAACGATTCAATGGATACTGTTGAAAAGCTCTCACGCTATACTAAGGAACAGGGCATTGATATAAAAATCGTTGGCATTCCTAAAACAATTGATAACGATTTGGTTGGAATAGACCATTCTCCCGGATTTGGCTCAGCTGCAAAATATATTGCAACCTGCGTTCGTGAGGTTGCATATGATACGAGCATTTATTCAATCAAAAGTGTTCATATTATTGAAGCGATGGGAAGAAATGCAGGCTGGCTTACAGCCGCTTCCGTTCTTGCAAGAGCGGAATATATGCCCGCTCCCCACCTGATTTATCTTCCCGAGGTTCCATTCTCGGTTGAGCAATTCGTTTGCGATGTTAAGAAAAAGCTTGAGGAATACAACTCGGTTATAGTTGTTGTAAGCGAGGGTATCAGGGATAAGGACGGAAACTATATATCTGCAAACAGCGCAACAACTGCCGACCAGTTCGGCCATGCAAGACTCAGCGGAGCGGCTTCATATCTCAAAACCGTTGTTGAAGAGCAAATCGGATGTAAGGTTCGTGCGCTTGAACCGAGCGTTCTTCAGAGAAGCGCAGGACATATCATTTCTCAAACAGATGTTAACGAAGCCTTCAACCTTGGAACAGTTGCCGCAAGAGCAGCCGAGGAAGGAGAAACGGGCGTTTTTGCAACGCTTAAAAGAGTTTCCAATAAGCCCTACAGTGTTCAGTACGGAATTGAAGATGTTAAGGTTGTTGCAAACCCGGAAAACAAGGTTCCAAGGGATTATATCAATGAAGAGGGAAATGATGTAACCGATAAGATGATTGCATATCTCAGACCTCTTATCAGAGGCGTTGCTCAGACTCCGTTCAGAAACGGACTCCCCGATTATGTTGATATACGCCATCTTGATGTACGTGCCCAGAAGTATAGGAATATAGATTAAAAAAACGTTATGAAAAGAGAAACTTATGATTTAATAGAGCGCTATATGCTTGCCTGTATGGATAATAATGCTCACGATAAGGAGCATGTATACAGGGTTTTATATACTGCGCTTGAAATTGCAGACAGCGAAGAGAATGTTAATAGGGATATCCTTATTGCCGCCTGTCTGCTTCACGATGTAGGAAGAAAAGAGCAATTCGAGAATCCGAATTTATGCCACGCAGAAGTTGGCGCAAGAAAAGCATTCAACTTCTTGATTGCAATAGGTTTTGAGCCTGAATTTGCAGGCGCTGTTGCATACTGCGTTGATTGCCATAGATTCAGGGGGAACAACCATCCCAAGACCATTGAAGCAAAAATCCTTTTTGATGCGGATAAAATCGATGTTTGCGGAACTCTCGGAATTGCAAGAACGCTTTACTACAATGCCTTGCTTGAAGAACCGATTTATAATCTTGATGAAAACGGAAACGTTCTGAGCGGAGATGATGACGAGGGCGTTTCCTTCTTCCAGGAATACAAATTCAAGCTTGAAAAAATCTATTCAAAAATGCAGACAAAAACGGGCAGGGAAATTGCCGAAGCCAGACGTCAGTCGGCAGTTGATTTTTATGAGAACTTGCTCAGCGAGGTTAAATTCCCATACGAAAAAGGCAAAAAACATTTAGAAAGCAGTGTTGATTAAAACACTGCTTTTTATTGACTGCTATCAGCAGATTTGGTATAATATTAGCCGTAAAATAATTAATCGGTTTAATAGGAGGTTTAAAAATGAGCAGTAATGTCAGACCCGAAACAATGGAAAGAATAACAACTCCCGAGCTTGCAAACGCATTCATTGATGAGCAAATCAAGGAATTAAGAGAGCAAATCGGCGATAAGAAGGTTCTTCTTGCGCTTTCAGGCGGAGTTGATTCATCGGTTGTTGCAGCGCTTCTTATCAAAGCAATAGGCAAGCAGCTTGTTTGCGTTCACGTTAACCATGGCTTACTCAGAAAGGGCGAGCCCGAGCAGGTTATCGAGGTTTTCAGAAATCAGATGGATGCAAACCTTATATATGTTGATGCTGTAGACCGTTTTCTTGATAAGCTTGCAGGCGTTGCAGAGCCCGAAAAGAAGAGAAAGATTATAGGCGATGAATTCATCAGAGTTTTTGAAGAGGAAGCAAGAAAGCTCAACGGAATTGAATTTCTCGCTCAGGGAACAATCTATCCCGATATTCTTGAAAGCCAGGATGGCATCAAGGCTCACCACAATGTTGGCGGACTTCCCGAGGACTTGCAGTTTGAGCTTGTTGAGCCTGTTAAGCTTCTTTTCAAGGATGAGGTTAGAGTTGTCGGCAAGGCGCTCGGTCTTCCCGATGGTATGGTATACCGCCAGCCGTTTCCTGGTCCCGGTCTCGGCGTAAGATGTCTTGGCGCTATAACAAGAGACAGACTCGAAGCAGTTCGTGAAAGCGATGCAATCCTCAGAGAAGAATTTGCTAAAAACGGTCTTGAAGGCAAGGTTTGGCAGTATTTCACCGCCGTTCCCGATTTCAAATCAGTTGGTATTAAGGATGGCAAACGCACCTTCGCTTATCCCGTTATTATCAGAGCGATTAATACTAAGGACGCTATGACGGCAACAGTTGAAAACGTTCCTTTCGTTCTCCTTGAGCATATAACCCAGAGAATTACAAACGAGGTTGAAAACGTAAACCGTGTTCTCTTCGACCTCACCCCGAAGCCGTGCGCAACAATTG
>CAMYWU010000006.1 GCA_947302895.1 uncultured Clostridia bacterium
GGGAATCGGGCTGAACGATTGGGTTTGTTTCAAAGGCTGAGAGCTTGTTTGTTATTTTTTTAATTTTAAATTTCTTTTTCATAATATCACCCGGTGATATTATTTGTCAGATTAGTTCATTTATTATTGAATTTGAAACAAGCATTCCATTTGGAGTTAAGGCAATGTTTTCACCTTTTTCTTCAAGATATCCCATTTCAATGAAAGGCTGATAGTTTTTTGTTATCAGCTTTTTATTTATGCCCTTATTCAGGCGCAAGCCGAGCATAATTTCTTCCTCTTTTGTGCCGCCCTCACCGTCGAAAACAATATTGAAGCTCTCATCAACGTAAAATCTCTTCCCTTTCCAGAAGGAATGGGCGGAAACGCCGAGCCCGAGATATTCATTGAGCTGCCAATATTTGAGATTATGCCTGCTTTCAAAGCCTTTTATTCCAAAATTGCTTATTTCATACTGAGGAAAGCCGAGCTGAGAAAGCACCTCAATTGTTTTTAAATACATCTCGGAAACTGTTTCCTCAGTTGGTAATTCAAGGCGGTCTTGCATTTCAAAAAACTTTGTTCCCTCTTCAATTTTCAGCATATATGCCGAGATATGCTGAACCTTCATTTTATCAATAAAATCAAAGGTTTCATCAAGGGAGGCAAGCGTTTGCCTGGGCGTTCCGAGCATTAAATCAAGGCTGATATTTTCAATACCTGCGTTTTTCGCATCAAAAACAGCCTTTTCAACCTGGGTCTTGCCTGCGCTTCTGCCAAGGGCAAAACGCTCCTTATCAACCGCACTTTGCATACCGAGGCTTATTCGGTTTATTCCGTATGATTTATAAAGCCTGAAGCTCTCTTTTAAATCCTTTGAGGGATTGCATTCAATGGTTATTTCGCTATCCTCGGAAATACCAAAGCGCTTTTTTGACTGAGTAATTATATTCCCTATCAATTCTTCGGGAATAATGCTCGGAGTTCCCCCTCCGAAATAAACCGTATCAAATTCGCCCTCAAAGCTCTGCATCTGATTAACAAGGGCGCTGCAATAATCCCTTGCATCCTTTTCGCAGTATTTATTACTGTAGAAATCGCAGTAAGGACACTTGCTTTTGCAAAAAGGGATGTGAATATATAAACCTGCTTTACCGTTCATATATCCTCATCCCCTTTATTGTCATATTAATTCGGGTGTGGGCAGAGCCCACCCTGAAACTCGCAACTCGAAACTCGCAACTCGAAACTATTTTTTAGCTCTGCTTTCAGCCTTTAGCCTTAATTCCTTGCTGAGTATTGTTTTTCTCAGTCTGATTGATTTAGGAGTTACCTCGAGCAGCTCATCATCCGCTAAAAACTCCATACTCTGTTCAAGAGAAAGCGTTGTTGGAGGAACGAGCTTCAGCGCCTCATCCGAGCCGCTTGCACGGGTATTTGTAACATGCTTTTTCTTGCATACGTTGCAAACGATATCCTCATCCTTTGCGCATTCACCAACAATCATTCCCTCATAAACATCAACGCCGGGACCGACAAAAAGTCTTCCCCTGTCCTGAGTGTTCCAAAGTCCGTAGCCCGTTGAAGTTCCTGTTTCGTGGGCAACAATTGAGCCTCGGCTCCTTGTTTCAATATCGCCCTTATACGGCTCATAGCCATAGAAAAGCTGGTTCATAATGCCGTTGCCGTTTGTATCGGTTAAAAACTCGCTGCGGTAGCCGATAAGTCCCCTTGACGGAATCTTGATTTCAAGATGGGTCATACCCGTTGAGCGGGTATCCATATTCTCTATTTCGCCCTTGCGTGAGCAGAGCTTTTCCATAACAACGCCGACATAATCCTCGGGAACCTCGATAATCGCCGTTTCAATCGGCTCAAGGGTCTGCCCCGTTTCGCTATCGGTTTTAAGAATAACCTTTGGTCTTGAAACCGCAAACTCATAGTTTTCACGGCGCATTGTTTCTATAAGTATTGAAAGATGGAGCTCGCCCCTGCCCGAAACCTTGAAGGTATCCATTGAATCGGTTTCCTCAACCCTCATCGAAACATTGGTTTCAACCTCTTTAAAGAGCCTGTCTCTTAGGTTTCTTGAGGTAACGTATTTGCCCTCTTTTCCAGCAAATGGCGAATCGTTAACAATGAAATTCATACTGATTGTGGGCTCGTCTATCTTAACAAAGGGCAGCGCTTCAACATTATCAGGGTCGCACGCAGTTTCGCCTATGTTGAGGTCTTCAACGCCTGCAACGCAAACCAAATCGCCAAAGGAAGCGCTCTGGCAGGAAACTCTTTTAAGCCCTTCAAACTGATAAATCTGGGAGAATTTAATATTCTCGGTGCTGCCGTCCTGCTTGCAGAGAACATAGGGAGTGTTAACCTTAATCTCGCCTCTTTCAACTCTGCCAACGCCGATTCTGCCAACATAATCATCGTATTCAAGCGATGAAAACAGTATCTGAGCAGGTCCATTCATATCGCCCTCGGGTGATGGAATAAATTCAAGAATTGCATCAAGGAGCGGGCGCATATCGCCGCTTTTATCCTCGGGATTGAGGCTTGAATAGCCGCCCCTTGCCGATGCAAAAATAACGGGAAATTCTATCTGCTCCTCATCCGCTCCAAGCTCAATGAATAAATCAAGAACCTCATCAACAACCTCATAGGGTCTTGCGCCCTCTCGGTCGATTTTGTTAACAACAACAAGCGGAGTTTTGCGAAGCGCAAGGGCTTTGCTCAAAACAAAACGGGTTTGGGGCATACATCCCTCAAACGCATCAACAAGAAGCAAAACGCCGTCAACCATAGTTAAAATGCGCTCAACCTCACCGCCAAAATCAGCATGGCCTGGAGTGTCAACAATATTTATTTTTGTATCCTTATAGTGAATTGCCGTGTTTTTTGAAAGGATGGTTATTCCCCTCTCTCTTTCAAGATCGTTGGAATCCATAACCCTTTCGGAAACAACCTCGTTATCACGGAAAATTCCGCTCTGATGAAGCATTTCATCAACAAGAGTTGTCTTGCCGTGGTCAACGTGGGCAATTATTGCAATGTTTTTTATATCTTTTCTTTGTGCCATAGTATTCCTGATATAATTACGAGTTACGAATTACGAATTACGAATTTTGGGTCGCTTTGCTCCGATTATATTGTTTGAGCGTAGCGAGTAACCGAAAACGCGCAACTCGAAACGCGAAACGCTCAGCTATTATTTATTTTTTCCTATTGAAGCTGTCCCTGAGGGCAACCGTTCTGTTGAAAACAATTTTATCTTCTGTTGAATCAGTATCGGTGCAGAAATAGCCAAGGCGCATAAACTGGTATTTATCGCCGGGCTTTGTATCCTTGAGCGCTTTTTCAACATATGCGGTTTTCTTTATGAGCGAATCGGGATTGAGATTATCCTCAAAGGAGCTTACTCCCTCCTCATCGCTCGGGTTTTCAACATTGAAAAGGCGGTCGTAAAGGCGAACCTCTGCTTCAACGCAATCGTTTGCATTAACCCAGTGAATAGTTCCCTTAACCTTTCTTCCGTCGGGAGCATCACCGCCGAAGGTTTCGGGGTCGTAGGTGCAGTGAACAGCAACAACCTCTCCGTTTTCATCAAGGTCGCAGCCCGTGCAGGTTACGAAATATGCCTTGTAAAGACGAACTTCATTGCCGGGATAAAGCCTTCTGTACTTCTTAATCGGCTCAATCATAAAGTCATCACGCTCGATATAGAGCTCTCTTGAAAACGGAACCGTTCTCTTGCCGTATTCCTCATGGTCGGGATGGTATTCAACCTCAAGCTCCTCGGTTTTTCCCTCGGGATAATTATCGATTATGAGCTTAATCGGGTCGATAACCGCCATTGCACGGGGTGAATTCTGGTTGAGATTATCCCTGATACAGCTTTCAAGCATTGCAAAATCGATAACCGAATATGCCTTTGAAACGCCGATTTTCTCACAAAATTCACGGATTGCCTCAGCAGGATATCCCCTTCTTCTCATACCCGAAAGGGTTGCCATTCTCGGATCGTTCCAGCCGTCAACTATACCGTCCTGAACAAGCTTTAAGCACTTTCTTTTCGAGGTAAGGGTGTAGTTGAGGTTCATTCTTGCAAACTCAATCTGGCGTGGTTTTTCGCCCTCAATAAGCTCATTTACAAACCAGTTATAAAGCGGTCTGTGGTTTTCAAACTCAAGTGAGCAGAGCGAATGAGTAACCTTTTCGCAGGCATCGGACAGCGGATGAGCGAAGTCGTACATAGGATAAACGCACCATTTATCGCCCGTTCTGTGGTGGGTTGCATACATAATTCTGTATATAATCGGGTCCCTCATATTGAGATTGGGAGAAGCCATATCAATTTTTGCACGGAGAACCTTGCTGCCTGCTTCAAACTCGCCGTTCGTCATTCTTTCAAACAAATCAAGGTTTTCTTCAACGCTTCTGTCCCTATACGGTGAATTTTTACCCGGCTCGGTTAATGTTCCACGGTACTGTCTCTGCTCCTCGGGGGTTAAATCGCAAACAAATGCCTTGCCCTTTTTGATGAGCTTGATGGCGCATTCATAAAGGAAATCAAAGTAATCCGAAGCATAGTAAACATTATCATAATCAAAGCCAAGCCACTTGATATCCTCTTCAATAGCTTCAACGTATTCGGTATCCTCTTTTGTTGGATTGGTATCGTCGAGGCGGAGATTGCAAATTCCGTTATACTTATTCTTAACGCCGAAATTAATGCATATTGCCTTTGCATGACCGATATGAAGATATCCGTTTGGTTCGGGAGGAAAACGTGTCTGAATGCGAGAATAAACGCCCTCAGCCAAATCCTCATCTATAAAATCGTGGATGAAATTTGAGGAAACAACTTCTTCGTTTTTAATCTCATCTATTGCCATTATTCTTCCTCCTCATAGTGTTTTATTGCCATATCAATTCGGCTCTTGACTCTTTCTTCGCCAAGCAACCTTGTTATCTCGAATAAATCAGGGGTGTTAACCCTGCCGGTTAATGCAACACGGATAATTGTTGAAACATCGCCGACATGCCCTTTAAATGCTTCGGGATTAGCCTTGAACTCCTTAACATTCGGGGTGCAGCCAACCTCGGGGCAAAGCTCCTTGATTCTTGAAAACCAGGTATCCTTATCATCCGAAAGATTAACAATATCCTTGTATGTTTTTAGAACCTCAATTGCAAGAGCGGGGGTTGCATTTCCCGTAAGCTCAAAGCAGGAGCTGAAGGTTTCATCAAACATATAGCTGATATAATCGGGTATATCGCTGAACTTTGCAATATCCTTACGGGGCTTTTTGTTTTCCCTGTCGATATTTAAAATTGCAGTTATTCTTTCAAAATCCTGCTCATAGAGCGCAGCAAGGGGCTTATTGAACTCCTTAGCCCATTCATAAGATAACTCAAAAACAGTTTTTGCATTCATTTTTGAAATAACGTTTTTTGAAACATCTTCAAGCTTAACGATATCAAAAAGTGCGCCTGAAACGCTCATCTTCTTAACGTTAAACGGGAATTTTGAAAGCGGCTCATTCTGATTAACTCTGCGCCAATCCTCGAAATTTGAATTTGCAAGAGTCATCATATATTCATTAACGCTATCGGCAGGATAGCCTTGCTCGATATAGTAGGTTACGGCTGCTTCGGGGTCCTTTCTCTTTGAAAGCTTGCGCTTGCCGCCGTTTTCCTCCTTCATTATCGGAGCAACGTGAACATATTTCGGCGCCCTGAAGCCAAGAACCTTGAAAAGCTGAAGGTGAATCGGTGCGCTTGAAATCCATTCATCGCCCCGAACAACGTGGGTTGTCCTCATAAGGTGGTCATCTATAACATGAGCGAAATGATAGGTTGGAATACCGTCGGATTTAAGGATAACAACATCCTGAACGTTTTCGGGCATTTCAATCTTGCCCTTAATCATATCGTCGAAATAGCACTTGCCATCAAGAGTTCCGGGGGATTTAAGACGAAGAGTCCACTGCTCGCCGTTTTCAATTCTCCGGCAGATTTCATCGTAGCTCATATTTCTGCACTTTGCATACTGTCCCCATATGCCCTTAATGCTCTCGTTTTCCTGGGAGGCTCTGCATTTTTCAAGCTCCTCGGGAGTCATAAAGCAGGGATATGCAAGCCCCTGCTCAACAAGGAATTTTGCAAAGGTCTGGTATATTTCTTTTCTGTCGCTCTGGTAATACGGACCGTAGGCGCCCTTTTCCTCTCTGTCGCCCACAACGCCCTCATCGGGAGCAATGCCGTAAACGGATAAGCCCTTAAGCATAACCTCAATTGCGCCTTCAACGCTTCTCTTTTGGTCGGTATCCTCAACACGAACATAGAAAACGCCGCCTGAGCTTTTTGCCATTGAATACGAAACAAAGCAGGTGAAAAGATTTCCGAAATGAAGAAATCCCGTGGGGCTCGGAGAAAAGCGGCAAACCTTTGCGCCCTCCTTAAGCTCTCTCTGAGGGAAAAACTCTTCATAATACTCGGGAGTTTTATCTATATGCCCGAAAAGAAGCTGGGCAAGTTTTTTATTGTTTTCCATAAAAAACGGTTCCTTTTCAAAAAATGATATAATATTATCGCATAAAATAAGTTAATATTCAATAATAAAATAGTAATTTTTGAAAATATCACTATTAATAAGAATACAAAAAGAAAACGAAACCGTTGCGAAACAGCCGTCGCAAATGGTTTCGTTGAATTTATTTATAGTTATGATATATCATTTTTTATAAGCGGTTCAGGCATTCATCGCTGAGCATATACTGCGAAAAAACACTGACCGTTTTATTTTTTATATCCTTTGTCTGAGGAAAAATAAGGATTAATGGCATACCGACATAGTTATCGTTATGCGAAGCTATTCGATTATGAGTGTTTGTGTATGTCCCGTCTTTTGAGGTGAAATCCGCGCGTTCAATTCCTACCTTCTGAGGGTCTGTTACGAGCTTTGAACAGTATCCGTCCATTATCAGATAATTTCCGCATTTATATGCATTCAGTTCACGCTGAGCGCTTTTTTTACTGAAAATACAGTAAAAGGCAATTCCGAATGAAATCAATCCGACAATTATTGCTGCAATCACACTTGCTCCGCTTGCATTAAGCGTTACCAGCGAGAATATTCCTACAGCCGTGAAGATACCCTCACCTGTTTTCATATATTTAATCATACTGACAACGTATTTTTGCATATATAAGAATATTCTTTCCTGCTCGTATTGCGTTGGCTTTCTGTATAAATTATTCCCGTTCATTATCAACTGTTCTTTTCATAAATTTTTTGAAGATTATTGATAAACTCGCTTCGCTCATCATCCTCAAAGCCTCTGAAAAAGACCTCGGAGATATCTGAATGATTAAACAGAAACTGCGAACCCTCACCCATATTTCCTTCCGGATACATAACACCGATATAATCATAATCAACATTATTCGTCATATCTGATTGACCAACGCCATATATCATTAATCTCTTGGAAGCATCATTAAGTAAAACTATACTTCCTATAGGTAATAATTCTTTAAAGTCTAACATATCTTATTCCTCCAAAATTCTGTGTTTATCCGAAAGCCTTTTTCCACCAACCGGATATTGTTTTTCCTGCAGAGTTCACCGCATCTCCAATACCCTTTTTAATATTGTTGTATACCTTTGGTGCATTATCTAAAACTGCATCAGAAAACCATTCTGCAGCGCCTTTACCTGTTACAGCTTCAAACGCTTTATTAATACCCCAGGTAACGCCAACGGTTATAGCTCCTGTTACAACAGCCGGAGCTCCGATTGTTCCTGCAAGTGCGCCTATTGCAATACCGCCAAGAACCTTTACTGTTGACTCTCCGATAGTTTCGGCGATTTTTCTTCCTGTTGAATTGTTTTCAGTTGTATCGGTAAAATTATCGTATGCGGTTAAACCAACGGTTAATATTGAGCCTGCCCATTTTGAAGCAACCTTTATCTTATCGGAAACAGTTGAAGCATTTTTAAAGCTGTATTTACCAAACTGATCCTTCAGGCTTTCCCATACTGAAATGGGACCTTTTTCGTTGGCTGCAATACCAACAAGGTTTTTCCAATCAAAGCTTGCTCCGCTTTTAGGAACTGCACCTGCAATATTACCGATTAGTTTTGAAATATCCTTTCCGCCCTGCATCAGGGTTTTGATTAACGGGGTACCGCCTGTAATAGCTTTTCCTATTGTTGCAATCAGGCTTCCTATTATACCTGCCTCGCCAACATATTTCCAACCCTCAATGAAATCCCAGATGTCTTTGAAAGATATTTTGCCGTCAGTTTTACTGTTATCATTGGTCTTTTCAGAAACAGCCCCGGCGCCTTTTTTGCCCACAGGTGTTGCTCCTGTCGGATTCTGTGAGATCTTATTTTCAATTGAGGCATAAAGAGCTATCGCATCATTAAGCGTTGATGAAAGTCTTTTAACCTTAACTGCATTATTCTCGCAAACCTTTTCAAGAGTTAAAAGCTGACTGCTTATTTTTGCTCTTGATTTAACATTAAAGCTCAATGAGCGCTGAATGTTTCCGATTTCATCAGCAAATCTATACAGCTCTGAGGAAAGCTTATCCTGCCTGGAAGCAGCCGAAGCCATCGTTGCTGATTTTACGGTGATTCTATCCAATCTTACACCTCCTCTGCTTGCTTTTCAATGTTTTTTTCAGCACTTTGGAGGTTAACGCACCGTTAACCTCCAAAGTGTTTTATTTTCTTTATTGTCAGATAATTACGTCTGATGAAAGAGTTGCAATTTCATCAAGGTCTGATCTCTCAGCCTGTGAGTATACTCTTGCCATTTCGTTGAGGTCTGTTACATGCTCATTAATCATTGCGATAAGTCTTTCGATATCGTCCTGAAGACCGTTGAACTTTGCCTTATAAGCTGTTGCTGCCTCGCCTTCCCAGATTGAGGAAAGTCCTGTTACTGTATTTGTCATTTCAGAAGTAAGCACTCTTACCTCGTTTGCTGCTGACTGAAATTCACCTGCTGTTGATGTTAATTGTTCCGGTGTAACTCTTAATGTTCCTGTCATGATTTTATCTCCTTTATAAATCGTGTTGAAAGTTGTTTTAGTTTTGAATCTTTAATAGAAATACCGATTAATAAGATCTTGTTGTTGCGGTATTTGTGTTAGTTGCTTCAGCATTTTCATACTTAGTTGCAATGTTATCAAGAACAGCTGCATACTGCTGTATAGCGTTGAAGAAGTTATCCATCTGAACCTTGTCTCTTGTGAAAGCGTTGTGGAATGCGTCGTTTGCTTCGCCTTCCCACATGCTCTTCAACTGAGCCTCTGTTGATTCAAGACCCTGAACTCTGGACTTAAATCTTGCGTTTGTTGCTCTCAATGCATCTGCCTGTGCTCTAAGCTGAGCTGCTGTTACTCTGATCTGTGCCATAATAAAATCTCCTTTAATAATTATAATTTTTTATTTTAACAATTACTTTTTATAATTGCTGTTTACTTTCTTGAAATTTCTTCCGCCAATCTCTTGGCTTCCATCTCTGCGTTGTATATTTTTTGCGCAACCTTGCGAATGCTGCTTGCAACAGCTTCAAGGTCCTTTGCCGTTTTGATAATATCGTTTCTTACATTCTGCGCTTTTCTTATGTATTGCTCTGCGCTTTCGCCCTTCCATCCGCTTTGCAGCTCTGCAATCGCCTGGTCAAAATTGCTGTTTGCAGTTTTTCTCATCTCCTGCGCCATTGTTTCAAGGCGCAGCGCCTGCTGTTTTGCCTGAGCGAAGTTAAATCTTATTGTTGAATATGATGGCATAAGACTTCCTCCTTATCAGATAATCACATCGCTCGGAAGAGAGCTCTGTATGGTTGTTACTACATCTTGCTCAGCGGAGTTATAAACACCTGCCATCGTTTGAAGGTCAACAACATGCTCTTTTATTCTGCTGAACATATCATCAACATCCTTTTCCTGCTCGTTAAACTTCTTCCTATGAGCGTTGCCGCCGTTTCCGATCCAGTAAGAAGATGTTCTGCTGATAATGTTTCTGAGCTCGTTGTATTCCTGATTCATTCTTGTTGAAATACTGTTAACGCTGTTTGATTTTGCATGCAGCTCTTCGGTTGTTACCCTTAACTGAGCATCCGAACCCAATCTTGACATCACCTAACCTCCTTTCAAAACTTCATCGAACGTATTGCCGATGCTACCTGGTTTTCACATTTAATGTAGTCCTGACGTGAGGTTTCAAGTGCGCTTATCAAGCTCTCCAGGTTTTTACATACGCTTTGCATCATTTCATAATCGTTATTAAACTGAATATTGAAGGCGTTGTTTGCCTTGCCGTCCCACATTGAATCAAGCTCTTTGATTTCACCGAACATTATTTTCAAGTTGCTTTTGATATAGTTTAAACTTCCCTTCGCTCTTTCAATATCAGTATTCAGTCTCTGAACGTCTACTTCAAATTGAGTTGCCATATCATTATCCTTCCTTCCACTTAATGTTGTTGAGATACGGTGCAGAAACCTTAACCGGTCCAACTGTGTGGTATCCTCTTGCGATATGCGTTAGCTCCACACAATTTGAAGCCACCTTGTTTTCACATCCCGTATACTGCATTTGAGCGTAATTCAGAACCTTAATTGTCATTGCTGTTTTGAACTGAGTTTGTTCAATATCGTTGCTGATTTTTTTCAGCCAGCCTATCTGATCCTCCATCCCGCTGATTCCTTCAAGTTCTTTTCTGATTTCATTCAGCATCACTTCTTCTTTCAAGAGGACTTTGTTGCATATTTCAAATTGCTCTTTTGCAGACATTAAAGATGTTTCGTTTATCTTTAACACTTTCTGTTCCCTCCTGACAAGCTCATCATATCAAAGTCTGTCGGACTTTGTTTGATAATATGACGAATGGACTGTTTTTTATGATGAACGTCATATTTTTTGCAAAAACCGGTGTTTTTTATACCAAAATGAGCTTGCTTCCGTTGCCAACTCCATATGCTTCAACTGTTTTTGAAGTATCCATAATTGCTCTTGTATCCGCCTTGCAAAGAAAGAAGCCTTCGGGCTTTTCAATTGTAAGGCAGCCTTCCTTTTGAGCAATCATCTCGCTGATTTCTTCAACCAGAAGCGATATCGGCAGCTTTTCATTTATTGAAAAATCGTATTCCTTATTTACTACGGGTACATATATATCAACAGTTATCATAGCTCTCTCCTGAAGTCTTTATAAATATTGTTATTATCGTATTCCTTTATTAAAAAGCCATCGTTTTTCCATACACAAAGCTCTTTCTTTCCCACAACATTGATAACGGCGCATTTCTGATACGACATTCCTGCTTCGGGGAAAATGAAATCAACAACTATATCCGTTGCAGGGTTTTTGGCAAGCTCAACAAAGCTATCGTTTAATGCGAGAAATTCAAGCGACTCGGCAAAAAGCGGGGTTTCCTCTTTTTTACACTCGGAGGACTGAATGATTTCTCTGATATAATCATCTATGCTGTTGCTTTCAATTTCAAAAACCTTTAGCGTATCCTTTCTGTTTTTTGCAGGCTGGGCGCAAATGGCGCTTTCTTCTCCTGCATAAATAACAGCGCAGGTGTTTTGCGAGGAATAAGAATAGATTGCTATAACAATCCTTGCCCCGTTTATCAAATCGCAGATTCTATCAAAATCCTCGCTTAAGAAAAACTCTTCGTTTTCATCAACATTAACCAGCTCTTCGCTTGCCATTGAAAACAGAGAACGGCACGCTTCTTCATCCTCAATTTCAACATCGTTTCCAAAAATATCAAGACAATAGATTCTCTTAAGCCCCTTTCTGTTGAGCAGCAGAGCTAAACCGAATCTGTCTATATAGTACGCATTATCATATTCCGGCATTTTTTCCAAACTCCTTTAGCATTGGCTTATAGCTTTTTGAAAGAGGTATTTCAATTCCGCTTTCCAGCTCAACAACATTCCGGGAAAGCAAAACCTTTTTAATCTTCTTTGAATTAACAACATAGCTTCTGTGGCAGCGTATGAAATAATCGGGAAGGCCTTCCATAACCCCGTCGATAGTTTCATAAAAGCCGTATTCCCTTTTAAGCGTATTGAGATAAAGCTTTTTATCCCTTGACTCAAAATACTGAATTTTGTCGTTGGGAATACGCTCGTGCTGGCTTTTTGATTTGATAACAAAGAAATCGGAATTATCCTCTTCGCCGCTGTCAATCATATATCTGAAAAGCTCGTTTACCGTTTCCTTAACATTCTCCTCGTTTAAGGGGAACAGCAGAAGCGCCGCCGCCATAATGCTTGGCTTCATATACTTTGCAGGAGAAACGCTTGTATCAGCCATAAGAAGAATAATTGTATTCTTATTCTTCCGTCTTATAAGCTCGGTCAATGAAATTGCAACACTTTCGCAAACATCAACGCACAGAAAATCTATTATCTCCGTTTCTCCTACAAAGGCTGCAAATTCTTTTATGGAATAGAACAGCTTAACCTGCCAGTCATTTTCAAAATACCTAGCAATATTTGTGTTAACGGTTTTGTTTATGTATTCAAGCTCTTTTTTATGTTTACTGTAGCCTGCAACACACGACACTGTTTTTACCTCCTTGCATCGGGAACAATAACCTTTGAAACACTTGAGTCATTAATATTCACACTGAGACCGATACCCGGTTTATAGCTCTTGTTTTGCTCATTAAACGAAAGAGAAGAGAAATCAAAGATTTTCTGTTTGAAGGCATCTCCTCCGAAATGAACACCTGTTTTATAGGACACAATTGTGTGATACAAATTATATGAGCTTACCGAAACGGCATCATCGCTGTTGAGACAGCCGATAAAGAAAATATTATGAAGATATCCCTTTTCAAGTATGTTTTCAAGGAAGCCGTTTGTCGGCGCAATGCCCTCGGAGGGCTTATATGCACGCTTAATAAACTCGCAAACATCATCAATGAAAACAAATATTTTCTTTTCTTCCTGTATTCTGCTGAAGATTTCCCCATCGTCAAGACCATGAGAAATCAACTCTCTCTTAGCTGCATTACGCTCCTTGAAAACAGGAATGAGCTTGTTCCAGAAATCGAAAAGCTCCTTATCGCCTGTAATATAATTTCCGTTTGCTTTTTGCGCAACGGAGGAAAGCTCCTCTGAGCCGAATTCAACAACATTGATATCACCGCCAAGCTTCACGGCGCTGTTTATGAGATTCTTAAGACAATTCGTTTTACCGCTTCTTGCCTTTCCCGAAATAAGATAGAAATAAGTATCGGAAAGAATAACGGAATAAAGTGAAGCATCCTTTTCATCATAAGCAAACGGAAGCTTGTTTTCCTTGATAAGAGTTTCAAACTCAGGCTCTTTTTCAAAGCTGCTCCATACGGGATTTTCGGGAATTTCAGGAATCGGAAGAGCCCTCTTGCCGCTCCAGTTGGAATTAATGCGGCTGCAAACCTCTTTGATTTTTTCCGTACGTGCATAGTCATCATCCGCTTCAAGTGAAAGTGCAGTCTGGAATTCAAGAATATTTCCGCCAACACTTGTAAGACCTCTTCCCTTAACATCAGCCTCGGGAAGAATTTCAATATGCATTGTATGAAGAATATCCGCATACTTGAATTTATCGCCCATTTCGAGGCAGTATACGGTTCTTATATTATCTGCAAGCCTGTTCGGAATTTCGTTTGTTCCGAATCCCGAAGAGGAAAGAAGAAGATATATTCCGTAGTTAACGCCATCACGGGAAAGCTTGAGCATAATATCATCATACGCAAGATTTGTTTTCTCTCTGAAGCTTGCATAGTTATCAATAACAATAACTATTGCAGGAATCTCCGAGCCATGCGTTTTAATAAACTGCCAGTAGCTTCCGCCCTTGAGCAAGCCCTTTCTGTAATCAAGCTGCTTTTCAATCATATTGAAAAACTTTTTGATTTTTTCCAAATCGTTTTCATACATAATTCCGCCAACGTGAACGGAATCCTCAAACGCTCCGAGCAACCTGCTGCTGAAATCAATTAGATAAAAGTTTATCTGCTCGGGAGTGTATTTATTGATAAATGAAAAAACAGCAGTTTGAAGGAAGGTGCTCTTTCCGCTTACAACGGAACCGCAAACCGCATGGTTGCCGTTTTCGGCAAAATCAATTGAAACAGGAAACTGGTTCTGATTTTCAGGGTCGTCGCAAAGTCCGATTACAGCATCAAGGCTTTCATCAGCGGGATTTGCAATGAAAGCGCCGCCATACTCAACATAGCCGTCAAGGCTGTTGAGATATATCTTATCGCTGAGAACGGGCATCCAGAGCATAATATCATTTGTATAATTATTCTTCTGAGCAACGTCATCAAGATATTCAACAATTGCATCAAGCTGTGTTTTATCCTTATATTCAGGAAGCTTCCAGCCGTTTATTCTTGCGCCTTCGGTTATTGTTCTGACGGTTGCTTCAAGATTTCCGTTGAAATGGCTCGTAAGCAAAATCAGATAGCTTTCAAGGCGCTTTGCATTATAATTTGAAAACGGATAATCAAGCTCAGAAGTTCCAATCGCATCAAAAGCCTTTGAAACAATTTCGCTTCTGATAAGAGAATTATTGATAACATCCTCTTTTTTTGCGGAAAGGGCAGCCTGTGCATTGAGCAGATATGCCCCGAGAACCGAAAGAAATCTTATTCTTGCGTTTTCGTTTTGCTTAAACTTAATTCTGTTTCCGACAATAGCGGTTTTTCCCGTAAGGGCAAGCATTGTTGCAATATCCGAACGGTTTGACATATTCTCATCATAAATCGCTCCGCTCCAGCCCGACTGGAAAAGTTCAAATATTTCATCGTTACCAACCTGCAAGAAACAGCGACCTGAATTTGTAAGATAAGCTGCATCGTGGCGGTGGAGCATATCAAAGCTATCCTGCCTGTCCTGAACTCTGAGGCAAAGGCGGAATTTTGAGTTTGACCATATATTATCGTCAACCGTTCCGCTTGGCTTCTGGGTTGCAAGAATAAGATGCACGCCAAGGCTACGTCCAACCTGGGCAACGCTGATAAGCTCACGCATAAATTCAGGCTCTTCCCTTTTCAGCTCTGCAAACTCATCAATGATGATGAACAGATGGGGAATGGGTATTGTTGCTTCATGGTTATCAAGAAGCCTTGTATATGAATTAATATGGTTTACTCCGAATTCGCTGAATATTCTCTGTCTGCGAAGGTTTTCGCTCTTAATTGAAAGCATTGCACGGCGAACCTGGTTGCCCGAAAGGTTTGAAATCTGGCCTGCCATATGGGGAAGCTTATTAAACAGATTTGCCATTCCGCCGCCCTTGAAGTCGATAACAAAGAATGCAACGTCATTAGGGCTGTAGTTGAGTGCAAGGGAAAGCATATAGGTCTGGAGTGTTTCGGATTTACCGGAACCTGTAGTTCCTGCAATCAAGCCGTGGGGTCCGTGGTATTTTTCATGGATATCAAGATAGCAATCGCTGTTACCCGCCTTCTTACCGATAAGCGCCCTCATGCTGTCGTAGGTTCTGTTTTTTCTCCAGCGCTCAAGAACGTGGAACTGTTCAAGCGAGGTAACATTATACATATCAAAGAAGGTCATTGTTGTCGGGATTTCACCACCCGATTCAATTTCCATTACCTCGACACCCAGAAGGCTTCTTGCAAAGCTTTCTGCCTCAATATTTGAAATATTATCAAAAGCAACCCTGCTTCCCGTCTGTCTGCCGCCGTCCATCTTATAAAAACCGACGAAGTTTGACGAGTTTTCAACAACGTATTCACAGCTGTTGGGAAGGTTTTCATAGCTTTCATCAAGAAGGATTGTTGAAAGTCCGTAGCAATCCTCGGGATTGAAGATGTATTTTGCCATAAGCTCGCCCTCAAGGAGCTTTGAATCCTCAACAAAGAGAATATAGTATGGCTTAGGAGTTGCGTTTTTCTCCTTTGATTTTGTCAGCTCGTCCTCTTCGGCTCTGCTTCTGATAATCTTTGCAAGCTCGAAGAAAACATCACCTGCTTCATTCTTATTTGTTGCAATATAGCGTGATTTTTTATCCTCAGACCAAACGTGGGGAAGCCATTTTGCAAAGCGCCATTCCTTTGCGGTTGTTCGGTTTGAGGCATCATAAATAAACGCCATTTTAACATCGGTATAGCAGTTGTTTGCAGCAATCTGAACTGCAAGAGTTTTGGCAATCTGAATAGCATTGAGCTTTTTATTGTCGCCAACAATACCGATTAGATGATTTTCTTTAAGGTCTATTCCGACAGGAACATTTTTAAGCACCTGATAACTCTGCTTTAGCAGCTGAGGTCTTTCGGCAAGGTCGTCATTAACCAGGGAGAATTTAACCTCCTGAGTTGAAATTTTAACCTCAAACGGTCTGTCTCCTATACCTAAGCGGTGGTATAAGAAATCGAAATGGGTTGAATTTCTGCTCCAGAGCTGAGCTGTTCCGTTATAGTGGCAAACCTCCTCTGCGGAGGGATACATCGAATAATATGCCGAAGTGTTTTCCTGATATTTCTGTTTTAAATCATCCGCAATCTTAACAATATAATCGCTGTATTTTTCAAATCGAACGGCTTCCTCCCGGGCAGCCTCTTTCTTTGAATAATTGGTATTAACAACGCCCCAGATAACTCCGATTATCGCCGAGGATACCGCTGTAACAACTCCTGTAAACATAAAAGCGGAGCTCTTGTTTCCCATTGCAACAATTGCCATTAAACAGCCAAGAAGCATTGGTATTGCCATAGTGAAAGCAGGTCCGATTGTCATCCACATCGGGCGTGCGGTGTTTGCTTTTGGCTGCGGGGGCGGTTCTATTGCAATTTCCTCTTTGTGAATCAAAGGAATATGTCGGGGTGAGCGGTGGAAAAATTCCTTTTTGGGAATCTTTGAGCCGTAAATGGGGGCTGAAAAATGCTTTTTAACGTCCGCAGGAATCAATAAATTCTTGTTTATTACAACCTTTCCGTAGGAAGCGTTAACGGCAAGGATATTATCAAGGAGAACAAGATGAAGCCCGTAAATATTAACGCAGTCGCCGAAATTGAGCTTTTCGGAGGAGCTTATTCTTTTTGTTCCTACGAAAACACCGTTTAAGCTTCTGTCGTTTATATACCAGCCGTCGGGTGCAGGGGTCAGGGTTGCATGAAGTCTTGAAACAAGACCGATTCCTTCATACTGAATATCGCAATCCTCGCTCTTGCCTATTTTAATTTCCCTTATCCCGCTGACATCATATTTACCTATTGTTTCAATAGTTCTGTCGCTCTCTATTCCAACAAAGGAAAACTCAAAGCCGTCATAAGTTGAAAGCTTGAAAGAGGTTTTATCCTTGCAGATAATAGTTTCCTTCTCTTCATCATTCTGCATAATTCTGTAATCATCAGCAATGGTGTGAACCATCCATCTGTCGTTCACAACCTCCATTTTAATCTCCACATCACGTGAAAGAGAAAAATCGCCGTGTTCGAGAACCAGCGTATAGTCTGCATTATTTACTGAAGGTAAATAGAGTTCCTTAAATATATTTTGCGTATAAACCGTTAATGTATAGCTCATATTCTGCTCCTTTTTTAGACTTAGCGCCTTAAACTATTCCGTAGTTGCTGTCAAAAATAACAACCTCAAAGCCTGTATAGCCAACGTAGAAGGCATCTCCCGAGGTGAGAAGCTGATAGCTCTTTTGCGGAAGATAGCCCGCTCTGTTCTTCTTGCCTCTTGCAGGCTGATAATATGTTCGGTTTTTAGAACCCATATCAACCAGATAAAGCCTTTCGTTCTGAACCTCAAGCCTGCAATGAACGGAGGAAACCGTTTTATCGCCCCTTATGCAAATTGTGTTTTTACCCGGCTTGCGCCCGATAACCCAGGGCTGCTCCATATCGAGCAGATAGGTTTTATCCGAAAGCTCGCTTTTCTCGTGTACCTGAACAAGTATTTTTCTCGGTCCCGTGCTCGAAGCTATGGTATCATTGGGACTTACAATTGCTCTGTCAAGCGCATCAACCTTTAGTATTCTGAGATACGCCTCCTGAAAATATTTTAAAAGCTTTTTCCTTTTTGAATTCTTTTTGAGCTGCTCAATTGCTATTACCAAAAGCAAAACAAGAACGCTGACGGCAATAACCACTATTGCAATAATTTCCAAAATAATCACCCTCGGGCAAAGTAAGGCGAATCCAAATCGATTTAAAACGGCTGTTCAGCCCTATCTCTGCGTTAAATATATTAGGAGTATTTAAAAAATAATAATCCAAATTTT
>CAMYWU010000007.1 GCA_947302895.1 uncultured Clostridia bacterium
GCAGAGAAGTTCGTGTTATGGTTAAGCCCGAGGTTATCAGCGACCAGAAGATGCCTCTTATAGCAAGAGAAATCGTTAAGAAGATTGAAGAGGAAATGGAATATCCCGGACAGATTATGGTTAATATCATCAGGGAGAGCAGAGCCTCGGATATCGCAAAATAAAAAGTAAATACAAGATGAAAAGAGCTGTTTTGACTGGATGAATTATCCTTTCAAAGCAGCTTTTGTTTTATTCTTTTGCCATATATTTTATAAAATATTAATTTATTAAGTAATTGACATTGACAGAGCATATTGATATAATATTTTTTGTATAAATTTAATTATTTTTATAATATTGGAGGCAAACAATGGAAGAAACCAGAGAAATAGACATTGATTTAAGCAAAATAGCTTATATGTTGAGAACAAAAATTGTTTTCATTTTGCTTATAACTATTTTCTGCGGTGCTGCCGCAGGCGCATTTACCCATTTCTTTATTGAACCAACTTATACGGCAACCGTTAAGTTTTACGTTCAGAACTCTTCAGACACCGTTTCAACAAGCTCACTCATTGATAAATCAGAGCTCGATGCAGCAGAGAAGCTTGTTAATTTCTGCATCTATGTTATCAAGGCAGATACCGTTCTTGACAAGGTTGCAGAGGATACCGAATTAAGCTCGGGAAACAAGCTATCGAGTATGATAACCGCAACCGCTATTGAAAACACAATGGCGTTTCAGGTTACGGTTAGGAGCAAGGATGCAGCTCTATCGGCAAAGATTGCAAACTCAATTGCAAAAATTGCCCCGGATGAAATAGTAAGAATAGTTAAGGGCGGCGGCGTTTCGGTTATCGACTATGCAAAGAAGCCCACAAAACCCTCTTCGCCAAACCTTAAGAAAAACACTCTTGTTGGCGCATTTGCAGGCTTATTTATTTCATTTGCCGCATTCTTTATCTATGAATTATTCAACACAACCATTACCAATACCAAGGATCTTGAAAGAGTATTCGACATTCCGATTCTCGGAACTGTTCCCCGTCTTGACAGCGTTGAAACCTCAACTGCCTCATCAAAAAACTCTTCGCTCGACTCAATTGACATACCCGAGCCTGCTTCAGCACTGAGCAGCACGGTTCTTGAAAACATACAATCTATGAAGGGAGATGCAAAGAACGATGTTAAAAAGTAAGAGAAGAAAGCTTGAAGAAAGCAACAGCTTCAGCAAATCAGACCCGAAGAAAATTCTTTGCGCTGATTCCTCCTTCAATGTTAAAGAAGCATATAACTCAATCAGAACAAATCTGCTCTTTAGTCAGCAGGGCGAAAAATGCCCCGTTTTTGTTATAACAAGCCCAACTGCAAACAACGGTAAAACAATCAACACAATAAACCTTGCAGTAAGCTTTGCTCAGATGGGCAAGAAAACCCTTCTTATCGATTCAGATATGAGAAACCCCACAATGCACAGAATGTTTTCAATCCCCGTTAAAAACGGACTTTCGGAAATTCTTGCAGGGCTCACGGATAATATTTCCGTTTCAAAAACAGGAATTGAAAACCTTTCGGTTTTAACCGCAGGCAAGATTCCTCCGAATCCCGCAGAGCTTCTCTCTTCAAGCAGAATGGACAAGCTCCTCGATTTCGTAAGAGAGCATTACGACTATGTGTTTATCGACACTCCCCCGATTAATATCGTAACCGATTCAACCCTTTTTGCTCAGAAGGTTACGGGCTATATTCTTATTGTTAAATCCGACACAACGAATATAACCGACGTTAAGGCAACCGTTTCTGGACTTGAGCAGATTGAAGCCAATATTCTCGGTTTCATACTCAATGATGTTAATTCGGACCGAAAGAAGTACTATTCCTATTATCGCAAATATAACTACAGCTACAAATACGGCTACGTAAACAAAAAATAAAACCGGGTGATTAAATGAATAACAGGGCAAAAATACAGTTCTGGCTTGAATTTTCAACCGACTTAATATGCCTTATATTTGCAAATTTAATATCGTTTCTGGTTTTCAGATTTGTTGTTTCCAAAATTCTTGATTATTCCTTTACTGAATGGGTCAGATATTTTTCAGCGCTGTTTATTGCCTTTGCAATAACCGCAGGCGGCTTTTACAGCAACATTGATATACATAAGCGAAACCGCTGGGCTGAATTTGCTTCCGTATTAAAAAACGGCGCAATAACATATCTGATATTCTTTGCAATTATCTTGTTTATCAAAAATACGGTTTCAGATTCAAGATACATGATGTTTTCATCCCTTGTTCTGTTTATCGCATTTTCAACTGTTTCAAGATATTTTCTTAAAAGATATATCACCCGTCAGTTTACCGAAAGCCGAATTGCTTCAATCGCAGGGGTTATAACAACGAGCGATATTGCCGAAGAATTTATTCAAGGTCTGAAAGAAGACTGGTCAATGAGGGTTTCGGGAATAGTTTTGCTTGATGATTTTTGCGAAAACGGCGTTTTCAAGTATAAAAGCATTATAGGCAATACGCATAAGAGCGCCGGAGCTTTTGAAAAGGATGAAATCTGCGATGTTCCGGTTATCTCAAGGGATGAAAGCTTCTGGGAATGGATTCGCTCCGCTCCGCTTGATGAGGTTTTCATCAATGTCAATTATCAGGATGCTATGGAAATCCAGCCGATGATTGAAGAGCTTGAGGATATGGGAATAACCGTTAACTTAAAAATTCCCTCACTTACAAAAATACTTGATGAAAGCAAATTTGATAATATACGCTTTAAAATATATTCAGGCTATCCAACGGCAACCTTTGCCGCAGCCAAGGCATATAACAGCGGCTGGCTTGTTGCAAAAAGAATTTTTGATATTGTTTTAGGCGTAATTGGCTGCATTATTTCCGCTCCCATTATTGCAATAGTTGCAATTCCTTTAAAGAGGGAGTCCGAGGGTCCTCTGTTTTTCAAGCAGCAGAGAGTCGGAAAAAACGGCAGACTGTTTAATATCTATAAACTGCGCTCAATGTATGTTGACGCAGAGGAAAGAAAAACTGCGCTTATGGCTGAAAATAAAATGGACGGCCATATGTTCAAACTCGATGTCGACCCGAGAATAACAAAGGTCGGTAAATTTATAAGAAAATACAGCATTGACGAGCTCCCCCAGTTTTTCAACGTTGTTAAGGGCGATATGAGCATTATAGGAACACGCCCGCCAACCGTAGATGAATTTGAAATGTATGAGAGCCGTCATAAAAGACGCCTTTCAATGCGCCCCGGAATTTCGGGAATGTGGCAGGTAAGCGGCAGAAGCGATATTCAGGACTTTGAAGAGGTTGTTGAGCTTGATTGCAAATACATTGACGAATGGTCGCCAATGCTTGATATGAAAATCTTTTTTAAAACAATTGTTGTTGTTTTAACCCATAAGGGCGCGGAATAAACAGGTGGTACTATGAAAATTGCAATGATTGGTCATAAAAGAATACCATCGCGAGAAGGCGGAGTTGAAATAGTTGTCGGCGAGCTTTCAAAAAGAATGGCTGCCCTTGGCAACAAGGTTGTTGCCTACAACAGAAAAAGCGAACATATTGCAAATAAAGAAGTTGAGATGATAAAGGAATGGAACGGAGTCAGCATAAAATGGGTTCCGACTCCGAATTCATCAAAGCTCAATGCAATTGTTTACAGCTTTTTTGCTGCATTAAGAGCAGTTTTCAGCGGATTTGACGTTATTCATTTCCACGCCGAGGGTCCCGCTTCAATGGTTATTCTTTCAAAGCTTTTCAGAAAAAGAAGCATTGTTACCATCCACGGGCTTGACTGGCAGCGTTCAAAATGGGGCGGCTTTGCAACAAAGTATCTTAAGTTCGGCGAAAAAGCCGCTGCAAAACACGCCGATGAAATAATTGTTTTATCAAAGAATGTTCAGCAGTATTTTATTGATACATATCAAAGAGAAACAATATTCATTCCAAACGGAATTTCAAAACCCGAAATAAAAGAGCCCGAAATCATTAAAGAAAAGTTTTCGCTTGACAAGGATGATTATGTTTTATTCCTCGGCAGGCTTGTTCCCGAAAAATGCCCCCACCTTCTGATTGAGGCATTCAAGGAGATTAAGACAGATAAAAAACTCGTTATTGCTGGCGGCGCAAGCCACACAAGTGAATACGAAACCGAACTTCACGAGCTTGCAAAGGATAATGACAACATTATCTTTACAGGCTTTGTTGAAGGAAAGGAGCTTGACGGGCTCTTTTCAAATGCATATATCTATTGCCTTCCGAGCGATTTGGAGGGTATGCCAATAAGCCTTCTTGAAGCGATGAGCTACGGCAATTGCTGCCTTACAAGCGATATTCCCGAATGCACCGAGGTTTTAGGTGAACACGGGGTTAGCTTCAAAAAATCCGACAAAGAGGATTTAAAGGCTGTTCTTGAAAAGCTTCTGGCAAACAGCGAATCTGTTCAGAGCTATAAAGACACAGCGCAGAATTATATATTAGAAAAATACAACTGGGATGACGTTTGCGCTAAAACGCTCTCCCTGTATCAAAAGTAAAGAGATGTTGATATGAAAATCCTTATTGTAAACAAGTTTCTTTACCCCAACGGCGGTTCTGAAACATATATTTTTAAACTCGGAGAATATTTGAAATCCATTGGCCACGAGGTTCAGTACTTCGGCATGGAACACGAGGGAAGATGCGTTTCAAATAATCTTGAGCTATATACAGGCAATATGGATTTCCATACGGGAAGCAAGCTAAAGCAACTTACCTACCCCTTCAGAATTATTTATTCAACTGAAGCAAAGAAGAAAATAACTGCCGTGCTTGAGGATTTCAAGCCCGATGTTGTTCACATCAACAATTTCAACTATCAGCTTACACCGAGCATAATTTATGCCGCAAATGCATACAGAAAAAAGCGCAATCCAAAACTGAAAATTATTTTCACAGCCCATGATTATCAGCTTTTATGCCCCAATCATATGTTTTTTGATATGAACGGCGAGGTTTGCGAAAAATGCATAAACGGCGATTTTAAAAACTGCACAAAGAATAACTGCATTCATTCTTCAAAAGCAAAAAGCGTTATCGGAACTGCCGAGGCAACGCTTTATAAGAAACTTAAGACGTATAAATATATTGATAAAATTATTTGCCCGAGCGAATTTCTGAAAAGCAAAATGGATACAAACCCTCTTTTCAGGGATAAAACTATTGCGATTCATAATTTCATTGAAAAATTTGATGTTCCCGAATGTAAAAAAGAGGATTATGTTCTCTATTTCGGAAGATACAGCAAGGAAAAGGGCGTTGAACTGCTTCTTGAAGCAAAGGATATTGATTTCGTTTGCGCCGGCAAGGGCGACCTTGAAGAAGAGCTTAATAACGCTCCCAACATAAAGAATCTCGGATTCAAGAGCGGCTATGAGCTAAGAGAGCTTATTGCAAAAGCTAACTGCTCCGTTTATCCGAGCATTTGGTATGAAAACTGCCCGTATTCGGTTATGGAAAGCATTATGCTCGGAACTCCCGTTATAGGAGCAAACCTCGGCGGACTTCCCGAGCTTATCGAAGACGGAAAAACAGGCTTGCTTTTTGAAAGCGGCAATGTTGATGAATTGCGCAGGGCAATTGAGAAGCTTTCTGATGAAGCCCTTGCAGAAAGAATGCACAGAAATTGCTTAAACAAGAGCTTTATCTCGGTTGAGCAATACTATGAAGAGCTTATAAAAATCTACACTCAATAAGAGGTTGTTTAATAATGTCGAAAAAACTAAACGGAACCGTTATTGTTACATATCGCTGCAACGCACGCTGCACAATGTGCAACAGATACAAAGCGCCTTCCGCTCCCGAAGAAGAAATATCAATTGAAACAATAAAAAAACTCCCCCCGATGTATTTTACGAATATAACGGGTGGAGAGCC
The DNA here is from genome assembly GCA_947302895.1 of uncultured Clostridia bacterium. GTDB lineage: Bacteria > Bacillota > Clostridia > Oscillospirales > Acutalibacteraceae > Eubacterium_R. The sequence continues at coordinate 5,922 of CAMYWU010000007.1, forward strand.
TTTTATCAGGGAAGATTTAAAGGATATTGTTCGTGAGCTTTATAAGAAGAGCGACAGAATTGTTATTTCAACAAACGGTTTCTTCACAGACAGAATAATCGATTTATGCGAGGAATTTCCGAATATCGGAATACGCATTTCAATTGAAGGTCTTGAAGAAACAAATAACGCAATCAGAGGACTGGACGACGGTTTTAACAAAGGAGTAAGCACTCTTAAAAAGCTTGTTGAAATGAACCATCCCGATGTTGGCTTCGGAATGACGGTTCAGGATGCAAACGCAAAGGATTTGGTTCCGCTATACAAAATCAGCAATGATATGAATATGGAATTTGCAACCGCTTCGCTTCATAATTCCTTCTATTTCGTTGAATCGAATAATATTATCCACGACAGAGAGATGGTTGCAAAGAATTTTGAGAGCTTAATAAACGAGCTTCTTAAATCAAACTCACCGAAGAAATGGTTTCGTGCATATTTCAACCACGGACTTATTAATTATATATATTCCCAGCCCCGCCTTCTTCAATGCGATATGGCGTTTGACACCTTCTTTATCGACCCTTATGGAGATGTTATGCCCTGCAACGGAACAAAGGAAAAAGAGGTTATGGGAAACCTCAACGAGCAGAGCTGGGACGAGCTTTGGAACAGCGAGCAGGCTGAAAAGGTTCGCCAGAAGGTTCGCAACTGCGACCGCCAATGCTGGATGATTGGCTCAGTATCCCCTGCTATGCATAAATATATCTGGATTCCTGCTGCGTGGGTTATCAAGCATAAGTTTTTAAGATTTTTCAAAGACGAAAAATATTCAATGTTTGAAAATAAAATCTGCCGTGATTTAAGAGACGGCAAGGTTACCAAGGAAGAGCTTGATAAGCTTTCAACCTGCGATTTTAACGGAGAAGTCAACGATGGCTTATCCCGGAAATCCAAATCCGCAAATGCCGGAAATTAATAATTTTCAAAAAGAGCTTTAATTATGAATATTCTTTACATCGCATATTCCTGCGACCCGTATAACGGAAGCGAAGATAAAATCGGTTGGAATGTTCCTCTTGCCGCATCGAAAAACCACAGGGTTTTTGTTTTAACCAAGGAAGAACACAGAGAAAACATAATAAAATTCTGTAAAGAAAACTCTGTTGAAAACATTTCTTTCTTCTATGCGGATATAAACAAAATCTATAAAAAAGTTTTCAGACCTCCCTTCTATTCGGGAAGGCTGAACATATGGCATAAAAAGGCTTTATCTTTAGCAAAAGAAATATGCAGAGAAAACGAAATTGATATAATTCATCAGATAACTCCGATTGAATTTCGAAGCATTGGCAAATACTATAAAATCAAAACCGCAAAATTTGTTTGCGGTCCTCTTGCAGGAGGTCAGGATGTTCCGAAACCCCTGATGTCCTATTTAGGCAGTGAAAAGCCCGTTGAGACGCTTCGTATGCTGATAAACCGATTTGCCAAAGCAAAAATCAGATTATCGGGCAGTCTTAACAAATGCGGCAGCGTCATATACGCAAATTATGAAACAAGGGATTTTCTCGAACCCACTTCAGAGCGAATTATCCTTCCCGATACCTCGCTTACGAACGAAGAATTTTCTTCATCAGCTGAAAGACAAACCGAAAAGAACGAATTTGTTTTTCTTTTAGTTTCCCGTTTAACCGCAACTAAGGGCTTCGGGCTTTTATTTGATGCGCTTAAAGAAATAAGCGATTTGCCCGATTTTAAAATCAGAATTGTTGGCACGGGTACGCTTGAAAATGAAATAAAGGCGCTGTTTGAAAGCGACGATAAAGTCAGTCAGCACGTTGAATTTATCGGAAGCATTCCCTATACCGAAATAAAAAAGCAGTATCAATGTGCAAACGCCCTTGTTTTTCCGTCGTTCAGAGAGGCTTCGGGCTCGGTAATACTTGAGGCTATGGCAAACTCTCTTCCGGTTATCACGGAAAACCGCTGCGGCAGCGCAGTTATCTGCTCCCCTGAAAACGCTTATCTTTACAGCGGCTCAACCAAAAGCGAATATATAAATAATCTCGGCAGTGTTATGCAGCACTGCATTAACAATCCCGACGAGGTTTTGGCAAAGGGCAAAGCTGCAAAAGCTGCTGCAGAACAATTCACATTCGAAGAAAAAGTAAACGCTTTCATAAAAATATACGAAGGCTTAATCTCAACAACTTAACAAAAAAGGATATGCAGCAAAAATATGGATAAAAAAATCAGTATTATTGTTCCTGTTTATAATGTTGAAGAATTTCTCGGGCGCTGCGTTGACAGCCTTGTTAATCAGACATACAGGAATTTAGAAATTATTCTTGTTGATGATAAATCTCCCGATAAATGTCCCGAAATCTGCGACGCTCTTGCAAAAACAGACAGCAGAATAAAGGTTATTCACAAAGAAAAAAACGAAGGACTCGGCTTTGCAAGAAACACGGGAATTGATAATGCAAGCGGCGATTATATCCTTTTCATTGACTCGGACGATTATCTTAACTTAAAAACCTGCGAAATAACAAAAGCAAAGCTTGATGAAACAAAATCCGATATATGCTGCTTTTGCTGTGCAGACATATACAAAGACAAAATTGTTAATAATACCGTTACCGAAAACGAGCTGATTTTTGAAAATGATGAAATAATCACTTCGTTTTTGCCTCGTTGTATTGCAAGTGATGAAAGCTCAGGCGAAAGTGAAATCGGCATTTCGGCAAATATGGTTTTGTATAAAGCTTCATTATTTGAAACCGGCACTCTTCGCTTTGTCAGTGAAAGAGAATTTGTTAATGAGGATTTATTATTCAGAATTGAGCTTTGCAAGTATATAAAAAAAGCAATTGTTCTTCCCGATAATCTCTACTTTTATTTTCATAATTCGGGAACGCTTACAACAAACTACAAAGAAAACCGATTTGAAGCCTCCTGCAAGATTTTCAACAAGGTTAACTCTATGATTGAGGATTTGAATTGCAGGGAATTATATATCCGAAACATTCGCTATTTAATGCTTAACACAATGGTTTCAATAAAAATGGAGGTTGCAAAGTACGGCTTTTCCTCAATTAAAACCATAAAAGAGATTTGCAATAGCGAAACACTGATTGATGCATTAAAGCAATATAATATTTCGGATATGCCCACATCCTATAAACTCTTTTTCAACAAGCTCAAAGCAAAGCGTGCTTTTGCTGTTTTTATTTTAGTTAAAGCGAGCCTTTTAACAAACCGAAAAAAGATTTCTTAAGGAACTATTATGGTTATTAAACAAAAACATTTAGTTGAATTTCAGATTTACTATCTTTTGATAGTTGAAGCCTTTATCGATTTATTGCATTTTCCGTCAATAATTCGATATGCTCTTGATGCAAATCTGATACTTCTTCTTATTTTATCGCTTCCCAAAATAAAGAATATCATTAACGATAGATTTTTTAAAAAATACAATTTTTATGTGATTGTCTATATGGGCGCACTTATCATTTTTTCTTTGCTGAGGCAAACAAAAATCGGTTTGGTATTCTGGGCGGTAAGAAATAATTTTTTCTATATTTTCTTTTTCTTTATTTGCGCATATACTTTCAAGCCAAAGGATGTTTACAGAATTCTCGGCAACGTTGAAAAGCTTCATATTTTCAACGTGTTATGCGTTTTATATGAATATTTCATCCTTGGACATTACGGCGATAATATCGGAGGTATGCTCGGAACCGATTACGGCTGTAACGGATATCTTAATATGTATCTCGTTATCGTAACGGCATATGTTATTATAAAATATATCAACAAAAAAACAACAATTTTAAATGTTTTATGGATTTCCTTAAGCTCAATGGCAATTGCCGTTGTAAGTGAGATTAAATTTTATTTTATTGAATTTGTAATAATAATTATTCTGAGTGTTTCATTGTCAAGACTGAGCTATAAAAACGGATTTGTTGTACTGAGTGCGGTTATGGCTGTTTTCGTCGGCTTCCAGCTGTTAACTGCAATCGACACTAATTCAGCAGATTTGCTGAAGGATTTTGATAAAATGACCAGCTATGCCTCAGCAACATATGAAAACGCTGTTATTTCAAGAGCACGGCCGTTTTCACAAATAAACGATACTTTCTTTAATCATAAGCTCTTCTATAATTTGTTCGGTTTCGGATTCGGTGCCTGCGAAAGCAGCGAAACCTTTGCCTGGGCAAATACATCTTTTGCAACAAAATACGGCAAAACGCATTACAGAAGTCTTTCAACTGCCGTAAACTTCCTTGAAACAGGATATATTGGCTTAATTGCATTTATTCTAATATTTGTTCTCTTCTTTATTGTGGTGCAAAAGCATAAGCATCTCACACCCGAGCACAGATATATTATGGTTTTTTCACAGGTATCTTCTCTCTTGGCGATTATCAATATATGGTATAACTCGAGTATCAGACGACCCATTTCGTATCTTATATTTTTCTGTATGTCGGGCGCAGTAATTATGCTATGCGATAAACAAAGACAGGAATTAAAGGAAAAAGAGCAAACGCTCAAAGGCAAAAAAACCTATTTCAAGCAGAAGAAAAAATATATCAGATAAGCAGGCTTAAAAAATGATTCCAAGAATTATTCACTACTGCTGGTTTGGGGGCAATCCCCTTCCTGAATCGGTATTAAAATATATTGAATCATGGAAGAAATACTGCCCCGATTACGAAATAAAGCAGTGGAATGAAGAAAACTACGATTATAAAAAATGCCCCTATACGCTTGAAGCATACGAGGCAAAGAAATGGGCATTTGTTTCCGATTATGCACGCCTTGATATAATCTATAATAACGGCGGAATATATCTTGATACCGATGTTGAGATTATCAAAAGCCTTGATGGTTTGCTTGATAACGAATGCTTTCTTGCTCTTGAGCAGCATTCCCATCTTATTGCAAGCGGACTTGGCTTCGGCGCCGAAAAGGGCAATGAGGCAATAAAGGAAATGCTTGATGAATACAGGGATGTTCATTTCAAGCTGGCAAACGGCATTTATAACACAATGCCTCCCTGCCCCACCCGCAACACAGCGCCGTTTTATAAACACGGCTTTAATCTTGAAATTGATAAGCCCGTAAAGCTTGGCAGCGCAACGGTTTATCCGCCTGAATACTTCTGTCCGTATAACTATGAAGATAACAGCTGCAACATAACAGAAAACACTGTTTCAATTCATCATTATGATTCAAGCTGGGTTTCGGACTTTGAAAAGGAATTAATAAACAAGGTTAACGAATACAAAAAAGACCATTCCCGCATTTCTTCAACGCTTTATAAAAACAGGCTTGAAGCAATTAATGAATACGGAAACGCAAGCCCCATAAGCCTGATGAAAATGGCGGCTTTTAAAATCAAAAAAAGAATGATTACAAAATAAACAGGAACAGCTAAATGAAATCACTTAAGAAAAACGCAATATTTAATGTTTTATACGATGCTGCGAATATTCTTTTCCCGCTCATAACATCAATGTATGTTGCAAGGGTTCTTATGCCCGAGGGAGTGGGCAGGGTTTCTTATGCTCAGAACATAGCTTCTTATTTCGTTACCTTTGCCGCTCTCGGTTTACCAACCTACGGAATAAGAGAAATTGCAAAGGTTCACGGCGAAAAAAAACTTGCAAATAAAACCTTTACTGAGCTTTTTTTAATAAATGCAATAACAACAACCGTTTTTGCCGCTGCATATGCAATAATGATTTTCAGCCCCCTTGGCAAGAGCTTTGATAAAAGCCTTATGATTTGCTTCGGGATTTCGATACTCTTCAATTATTTAAGCATTGACTGGCTTTATAAGGGATATGAGGAATATGTTTATATTGCCCTTCGCAGTATCATAATAAAAGCGATTTCCCTTGTTTTGATTATTATATTTGTTAAAAACAAAGAGGATTATATCAGGTATGCAATAATAACAGTTGTTGCGCTTGGCGGAAACTATGTTTTCAATATTATCTATGCAAGAAATCTAATCAGATTTGAGTTTAAAAACCTTGAGTTTAAAAAGCATATAACACCACTCGTTGTTCTTGCGCTTAGCCTATTTCTTTCATCCATTTACAGCAAGCTTGATATAACCATGCTCGGCTCCATGTCAACAAAAACAGCAACGGGTTTATATACAAACGCCCAGAAGATTTGCGAAATGTTGATTGTTGCATGCTCATCTCTTTCCGCTGTTTTTCTTCCAAGGCTGAGCTACTACTATAAAAACGATACTGAAAAATTCACTTCTCTGATTGATTCAGGAGTAAAAGCGCTTGCATTTGTTGCAATTCCTGCTGCAACGGCGCTTTTCGTTCTTGCGCCTCAGGCTATGGAATTATTATACGGAAAAGAATTTGTTCCTGGTGCTTCAACGGTTAGGATTCTTTCAATACTCGTTATCGTTAAAAGCTTTGGAAATCTTTTATGCTACCAGCTTGTTATATGCACGGGAAACGAAAAGAAAAGGCTTCCTGCATATGCCTTTGCAAGCGGAGCAAACATAGCTTTAAACGCCCTGCTAATTCCGTCGTTTGCCCAAAACGGCGCAGCAATTGCCTCCGTTGCAAGCGAGGTTATTGTTAATACCTATCAGTTTATAAAAATGAAAAAAATCATCGCTATTCCAATATCGGCAAAGGCGCTGACACAATCCGTTATCAGCAGCGCCGTAATGGGAATAAGCCTGTTCTTCTTATCAGGATTATCCCTGCCCCTGCTTGCAAAGGTTATTATTTGCGTTGTTGCAGGCTTTGGAATTTATATACTTGTTAATTTTATAATGAAAAACGAATTTTTAATCTCAATGGCAAACACGCTCTTAAAGAAATTAAGGAAAACAGATAATGCTTGAAAAAATAAAGTTTAAAACTAAATACATCCTCTCAAATTGCATTACGCTTCTTAACGGAGATTATTCAAAAAGCGTTATGTATTTAAAATCAATTAAGGATATTCATAAGGGCGAGCGCTGCTTTATTGTTGGCAACGGACCAAGTCTTACAACCGATGATTTGGATATGTTAAAAAATGAAATAACCTTTGCATCAAACAGGATTTATTCAATATTCCCATCAACCACCTGGAGACCAACCTATTTTGCGATTTTTGATGAAAGCGTTGCCGCACCCGATGACGTTGCCAAGGGAATTAATTCAATTGATTGCAAAATGAAATTTGTTCGGCGCCAGGGCTACTACGAGGCTTTCAGAAAGCTAAATGAGCCCCTATGCTTTGTTAAAACATATTATTCAAGAAAGTATCTTGATAAGCCTTGTTTTTCAAAGGATGCATCAAAGGGCATTTATACCATAGGCTCGGTTACATATGCAATGCTCCAGCTTGCCTTTCATATGGGATTTCGGGAAATATACTTAATCGGTATGGATAACCGCTATGCCTTTTCAATTCTCAGGGACGGAAGCATTGTTGAGAATAAAAATGTTACCTCCCACTTTGCAGCCGACACAAAGCTGAAATCAAATCCCGTTGCAACCTGGGAAATGGATGCGGGATTTGAATACGCTGAGAAGATTTCAAAAGAAAACGGATTCAGAATATATAACGCAACAAGAGGCGGCTTTCTTGAAATATTTGAACGCAAGGAACTTGATAGTGTTCTGAATAATAACTGAGATGTTATTTTATGATTATTAAAGCACTGGTAGCAGTGAGATCCGGCTCTCAAAGAGTTAAAAATAAAAATAACAAGCCCTTTGCAGGAAGCAATCTGCTGGAAATAAAGCTTGAGCAGCTTAAAAGAATTAAGGGGCTTGACGGAGTTATAGTTAATTCAAACGACGACAGTATGCTTGAAATTGCAAAAGCGCACGGATGTGAGACTGTTAAAAGAGATGAATACTATGCAAGCAACTCCGTATCAATGAGCGATGTTTATAAAAATATGGCTGAAAACTGCGATTGCGATGTTATTGCATACATAAATGTTACCAATCCCCTTATTGAGGATTCAACAATTGAAGAGCTTATTGAATTCTTTAAAAACAATTGCGATGAATATGATTCGGTTAATTCCGCACATCCTATTAAGGAATTTATGTTTGAAAACAACAAGCCCATTAACTATGATTTAAAGCATCAGCCGAGAAGCCAGGACCTTCCCGATATCTACGCTTTAAACTTTGCAGTTAACATAATAAGAAAGCAGGATATGATAAACTGCAAAAACGTTGTTGGAAACAAGCCGTATATCTACCCCATAGACGAGGTTGAGGCAACGGATATCGATAACCAGATTGATTTTGATTTTGCAGAATTTATTTTCAAAAGAAGAGAGCAATAAAACGCAAAAAAGGCAGTTCAAAACGAACTGCCTTTTAACATATATTATTTTCTCTTTATAACGTCAACCATAAGCTTTTCGATTTCCTCACGGTTGTAATTCGGAATAAGCTTTGTTATAACATCCGCACATCCGCCAACAAGGAAGGTAACCTTTGCAACCTCATGGTAGTTATCATTTATATTAATATTGTTTTCCTTACAGATTGCCTCAACCATATTTTCCTTGAGGGCTTTGATTGCATAATCATAAACAAGAGTGTTTTTGAACTTTTCAAAATACTTTGTGTTTTGTTCAACCGCATCAAGAATATCACGAACATTCTGTTCGGGAGCTACAGAAACATTTGAATAATTGATATCCTTTCCCAGCGCAACAATCTGCGAAGAAAAGAAATCAAAGCAGCTCTGGAAGCATTCTTCAATGCTCTTATAATGGAGATAAAAGGTGCTCTTGTTGATATCCGCCTTCTGGCAAAGCTCAACAACAGAAATCTTATCAATATCCTTCTGTGCAGCTAAATCAAGAAATGCATTGAATATAGCTTCTCTTGTTTTGAGTATTCTCTTGTCCAATCATCATCATCCTTGTTAAATGTTTTTTCAAAAAAATTGCCGAACGTATAATATCATATGTAATAGAAATAATCAACATTTTTTGCATTTTTGTTGATTTAGTTTATAATTTGTTTATTTATTTAATATAAGTTGTAATAATAATTCATTTATAGTATAATGAATCTGATTAATAATTGGAGGATATCTCGGTATGAAAAAATGCTGGCTTGATAATAAAACGGCAATCGTAACGGGCGCTTCGGGAGGTATGGGCGCCGGAATTGCTAAAACTCTCATCACCACGCACGGCTGCACCGTTATCGGCATTGCAAGAAGCGAGAAAAATATGCTAAGCTTTGTTGAAGAACTCGGCGAAGAGCATAGAGATAAATTTTCATATAAGCTCTTTGATGTTTCCTCAAAGGAAAACTGGGAGAGCTTTACAAAAGAGCTCAAAGACAAGGGCATAAAAGTGGATATTCTCATCAACAATGCGGGCATTCTTCCCCGCTTTGCAAGTTTTGAAAAATATTCGGATGATGAAATTGCCTCAGCAATGAATATCAACTTCTATTCGGCAGTATATTCAATCAAAGCAATGCTTCCCGTGCTTATGGAGTCAAGCGACCCCGCCATTGTTAATATCGATTCGGCTGCGGCGCTTATGACTCTTCCGGGAACATCAATTTATTCCGCTTCAAAAGCCGCTTTAATGAGTTTCACAGAGGCTTTGCGCCTTGAATATAAGGGCAGAATGTATGTTGGCCTTGTTTGCCCGGGATTTACAAAAACAAACATCTTCCGCAACCAGAAATCCAATGATACCCAGAAAAGCCGGAAGATTATAAATATGGTTTCAACCGATTGCGATAAAATGGTCAGAAAAATAATGCGTGGAATCAGGCGCAGAAAGAAGCTCCAGGTTCACGGCTTCGACGCTCATTCAATGTCGATAGCAAACAGAGCTATGCCCGTTGAAGGTCAGGAGTTATTCTCAGGCGTTATGAAGGTTTCAAAATTTGATTTGTTTAACGATGTTTTTAATTAAGGAGGTTATTCTTTATGGAAGATATAACAAAACAAAAATATTTAAAGCTTAAGGATATTCTTGCCTATTCGCTCGGCCTCTTCGGATTTCAGGCAATAGTTGGTCTGCTCTTTACGTACCAGGCTGAGTTTTCGGGCTCAATCCTTGGCGCAAACGTTATTGTTGTTGCAATCCTTGTTTTAATCGCAAAGATTATTTCTGCAGCAGCAGACCCCGTAGTTGGAAATCTTATCGACCGCTCAAAGAGCAAGCTCGGCAAGTTTAAATCAATGATTGTTTATTCGCTTGCTCCCCTGCTCATTTCAACGGCAATAATTTTTGTTAAGGTTCCGTTTAAGGGCGTTGGACTTTATATCTGGATTTTCATCGTCAGCCTTATCTGGTCAATTGCAATGACTATGGGCGACGTTCCCTCACAGGGTATTGCTGCGGCGCTTACTCCAAACCCAACAGAAAGAACAAATGTTGTTTCTATTTCAAACACCGCAAAGCAAATCGGCTTTTCCGCATGCGCAGTTATCGTTCCGATAGTTTGCCTCATCGTTCCCCAGGGCTCACAGGTTATAGGCTTTGAGGGCGACCAGGATACCCCGATGAACGCAACCGAGTTCCTCGGAGTCGGAGTTTTAACCGCTATTTTAGGCTGTCTGCTGTTTGCGCTCATTCCGCTTATAAATAAGGAAAGAGTAACAAACGCTTCAAGCGAAACAGTCGGCTTCAAGGAAATGTTTAATGCGCTTAAGTCAAACAAACCCTTTATGCTCGTTATTGTTTCATACTTCCTCGGCTTTGGCAGACAGATGGCAATGGGCATTCAGGTTCAGGCTGCAACAATTATTCTCGGAAGCCAGAATCTTGTTATCGTTCTTGGTATTGTTACCGCAATTGGCTCAATGATAAGTATGGCAATATGCCCGTTCTTAATCAAAAAGCTGGGCGAAAAGAAAACCTATATCCTGCTTTCAGTATACGGCTTTGCCGCTTCAATATTCTCGTTTGTTATTGGCCATTTCTGGTTTGCAAACCCGAAGAATATGGTTTTAACAATCCTGTTTTACGCTTCTCTCTTCCTTATCGGCTTACAGTTTGGTGCAGTAACCCTTATGCCTATGATTATGACCGCAGACTGCGTTGACGCATATGAATACGAAACAGGCAAGAGAATGGAGGGCGCTTGCTACTCAATTCTTACCTTAACAATCAAGGTTTGCCTTGCTCTTGGTATGGCAGTTGGTCTTGTATTCGTTGGAGCTTCAGGCTACTACGACGCTTTGAGCGCTCAGAATTTTGAAAACTGCAATAAGGATGTTATCTTCTTTGCATATACAGCCCTTCCCGGAATCCTTGCTCTTCTTTCGGTTATACCGATGCTTAAATACGACATCGTTGGCGAAAAGAAGGCAAATATTTCAAAGGCGCTTGCTGAAAGAAGAACAACTCAGGATTAAGCTTTATTGGCTTATCATAAGGAATAAATCATATGATTGAATCTAAAGAAGATTTAAAACTGTATTTAAAAGAAGACAAGCTTGCATTACATATCAACAGAAAGCGCCCCCTGCCCTTTCGTGATGAGATATGGCGATACGAGATAATACTTCGAAAAAGCGAGTATTGGCACAACTGCGGCTGGGGAATAATCGGAAAGCTGTTTAAGAGCTGGTATTCCCTGCGCCACGAGCAAATGAGCGTTAAGCTTGGTCTTCAGGTTCCTATTAATGTTTGCGATTACGGGCTTCA